>NZ_NFIA01000024.1:0-24376 GCF_002159375.1 Alistipes sp. An54 | reverse complement strand
ATTCTGCGGATTCAAAGGGACCTCGAACTCGACAAGAAAGAGGTCTCCGCCCAAATCATTCTGAACCGCTATCTGGGCAAGGAGCAGTCGGACCGTCACACGCTGATGGAGGTCTTCCGCGCCCACAACGAAAAGTGCAGGGCACTGTCGGGAATCAGCCTCGCCCCAGGAACAGTGATCCGCTACGAAACCTCGCTGCGGCTGACCGAGGCGTTCCTGCGCACGACCTACAAAAAGGAGGACTGCTATCTGGATGAGATTACGCACCAGTTCGTCGAGGACTATGATTTCTACCTCCGAACGGTTCGGCGGTGCTGCCACAACACGACCACCAAGTATCTGCTGAACTTCAAGAAGATTATCCGCATTGCGCTGGCCAAAGGTTGGATGAAGAAGGACCCCTTCGCCCAGGTTCACTTCCATTTCGAGCCGGTCGAACGCGAGTTTCTCGAAAAACAGGAGCTGAAGGTGCTGCTCAACAAGGAGATCACCATCACGCGACTGGCACAGGTTCGCGACATCTTCTGTTTCTGCTGTCTGACGGGCTTGGCCTTTATGGATGTGCAACAGCTCAAACCCGAGCATCTGGTGGCGGACATCCACGGCAAGATCTGGATTCGCAAGGCACGTCAGAAGACCAAGAACATGTGCAACATCCCGCTGCTTGATGAGGCGCAAAAGATTATCGACCGCTACAAGGAACACCCCTACTGCCAGACGCACGGCGTGTTGCTTCCCGTATGCAGCAACCAGAAGATGAACTCCTACTTGAAGGAGCTGGCCGACATCTGCGGCATCCGCAAGAATCTTTCGACTCATTGCGCGCGCCATACGTTCGCAACCCTAACGCTGGCCAGCGGCGCGACGATCGACAACGTCGCCAAGATGCTCGGCCATGCCAACGTCAACATGACGCGCCGCTATGCGAAGGTTCTCGACTCGTCGATCATGCGCGACATGGAGGTCGTCGCCGAAAACATGGCCTTGTAGCCCGATGTCGGACATGCGAGGTCTGCAAAGGACACCCGGCACCTTTTCCGGAATTCCGCCCTATTTTGCGGGCGGGTTCCGGGAATCGGGGCCCCTGCAAACTAAAAAAGGTGTACCATGGAATGCAAACTGATTGAGGCGGCCGCCTTCGAGGAGCTGAAGGCGATCGTCAACCGGATTCAGATCCGGACAACCCACCTGGCCACGAAGACCATGCCCCGCAAACCCGGAGGGTGGCTGACCCAGGAGGAGGTATGCGGCATGTTGCGCGTCTCGAAACGGGTGCTGCAATACTACCGGCGGCAGCGGAAGATCCCCTACTCGATGATCGGCAACAAGGTCTATTTCCGCGAAAAGGACATCCAGCGCATCCTCGATGCCAACCTGGTCAAATCCCGGGCATAATGGAAGAGTGGATTACGCGGAAATCTCCGGAGTACAGGGAGCTTCAGGAGAAGGCGCTGGCGGCGCTCGACCGGATCGAGGCGATGATCGAAACCCTACCCGGACATCTTAATGCAGAGAGCTACCTCACCAGCGAGGAGGTACGGAACCTCTTTGGGTTGAGCCAACGGTCGCTGCAGACCTACCGCGACGAGCGGATTATCCCCTACACGATCCTCGGCGGGAAGTTTCTCTACCCGATGTCCGAGATTGCGAAGATTCTCGAAAAGAATCTCGTCAAACCAATTCAGCGATAAGACAAGGAGCAACGGGCGGCCCGTTGCTCCTGTTTTTTCAGCCCAACGCCTCCAACTGTCGGATCCCCTCTTCGGAGAGAAAATCGCGGAGGTATTTCCCGCCGGTATAAAGGTCTCGTTCGACACTTAATCCGAAGGGCAGCCGCAACGACTCCAACGCCGAGAGGAGCAGATAGCCCCACTCCCACTCGAAAATGTGGCAATAACCGTAGAGGCGCCAGTCGTCGCCCTCGCGTTCGGCCTCGGTGATGAGCCACGTCCCGCTGCCGCAGGGGTTGAAGTATTTGACAAGAACTTCGGCATTAAGCCCTTTTCCGTCCTGGGACCCGATGGGATGGGCCTCGAATTGGGAGATGATCTCCTCGGTCAACAGTTTCATAATGGTAAGATTTTAGAAACTGCCCGGAACGCCCGGACAGCAAAAGAGACAAAGCCACCCTGCGCAAATGAGGACAAGAGCAGTTCTCTTGGCATCTTTGCACAGGGTGGCTATCTTGCTGGGACGGGCGGCGATGACGAGGTTTATCCGAGGAAAATATTTCGTATATTTGTAGATATCAGCAATGAGCGAACAGGTATGAACAGAATCATATTGATTGGGAACGGATTTGATTTGGCGCATAATCTTCCTACGAGTTACAAGGACTTTATGCGCGCATATCAAATGATACTACAAACAAGTTTATTGGAAGGAGAAACAGATCTAGCAGATGGTTTGTGCTCTATTAAAATAGACGGTTCTGATAATTTAAAAAAATTAGAACAATTCCGCTTTGTTCTAAATAACCTATCTTTCCGATTTCAAAAGGGATGGGAACAAAGTCTGCACATCAAAGAATATAATGATTTCTTTGAAAGTCTGCCAATTCAATATGACAGTCCTCTTTTCGCATCTATCAACAAAGCTGTCAAACTTCAAAATTGGGTAGATATAGAGAGTGAATATTATTCTTGGCTGAAACGGGTTTTTAGAGAAACTGATTGTGGATATACTGCTCCCAAAAAGCTCAACGATGAGTTAGAGTTGATAAAAATATATTTGGTTGTATATCTACAAAAAATTCAAAACGAACAAATAAAACCTGAATTGGTTAAAGGGTGTATCGACAAGGCCATCTACGAACCTTTTGCGGCTCGAGACATGTCTGTAGAGAGCATTGAGGCTTTCAGAGAGTTCATCATTCAGCGATTTGAAAGTGTTCGAAACAATATAGACAACGGTAATTCCCTATTACGGAAATACAATAAGGAGCCTCTAGATTATCGCTCCGACATAGAGATGGAGATTAAAAAATTTCCATTAGACCATATTAATGATGTCCTTGCCGGAGCAGATGGTATACCGGATTATTTCCTGCTTCCGGACCAGATTCTGCTGCTGAATTTCAACTATACAACAACAGCAGATATGTATCTTTACAAGAATTCGGGCTTCGAGGTAAATCACATCCATGGGACACTGGGAGACGATCTGAACCATATTATTTTCGGTTATGGGGATGAGATGGACGATGACTACAAGACAATCTCAAAGCTGAACGACAACGATTATCTGACGAACATCAAATCCATACGCTATCTCGAGACTGACAAATATCGCCAACTGCTCCGATTCATCAATTCGGATTACTATCAGATTTACATCATGGGACACTCCTGCGGCAATTCGGACCGCACCTTGTTGAACACGTTGTTCGAGCATCCGAAATGTGTTTCCATCAAGCCGTTTTACTATCAGTGGCAGGATGAACGAAGAGAATGGCAGGACAACTACATTGAGATAATACAGAACATCTCACGCAATTTCAATTCCATGCAGACCATGCGCGACCGGGTGGTCAACAAGGAATTTTGCCGACCTCTCGTACCCAAGAACAATTAAAAACAAAGGCTGCGAACTCAATCGCAGCCTTTGTTTATTCCATAGGTTCCCACTCCGGGAGTTGAATCGTGTCCCGGATTTCGGGACATCGGATGATCTCGACCGTCGTATCCTCATAGACGTTGCAGGCCGTGAAAAGCGAGACGAAGATCGCGCCCCAGGCGACGGCCAGAAGAACGTAGGTCAGAATCGTTATTATGCGTTTGCGTTTCATGTGTTTAGTCCTTTAACAGTTCCGAAATTTCGGGGTCCAGATTCCCCCGATACTCCATGCGTTCATCCCGGCGGCAGGCTTCGAGGAAGTGTTCGCGCCCTTCGTCCTTACGTCCCAGCCGCGAGCAGGCTATAGCCCGCAGGTACTCCGTCACGGCATCCGTCGGCATCGCCGAGAGGAGCTCCAGCGCCCGCTCGTTGTGGTCCATCGAGAGGTGCGCCACCACCGTATTGCGGTCGTTATAGTCGTTGAGAATATAGAGCGCCCGGGCATACTGACGCCTTTGCAGCAACTCTACACCGCGGGCATAGGTCGTGTCAAGCTCCGTGGTGTGGATCGTATCCTTGACCATCCCCTTGCGGCGGAGGTTGTAGCGGAAGTCCACGGTGCGGAGCTGCGGGTAGATCACCTCCTTCAGGTAGGCGTACTCCCGGGGAAAGCGTTCGCGCAACAGCCGCTCTCTTCGGTCCGGATTCCGCTCCGCGGAGAGGAGCTCCAGCATCGCCTCGCGGTTCGTCAGCGCTGGATCCGTGCGGATGCGGTTCATCAGCTCGGGCCACGCCTCGGCAACCCACCGCACGGTCAGCAGCGTGTCGATGCCCCGGCCGTAGTGCCGCACCAGGTAGCGTTTCAGCGCCTCGGCACGCCCCCGCGAAAGGCGCTCGTTGAAGGCGTAGCGCCCCTCCGGCGAGGAGGAGGCCGTAAGGGTGATCGTATCGACGTAGAACTCCTCCTGCTCGATGATCCGGCGCATCAGGCCGGAGATCTTCTCCAGCTCGCGGCCGTTGTCGCCCAGCGTATCCACCACCCGGGTATCACCCACAAAGAAGCGGATGTAGTTGCGATCCTCCACCGTAACATACTTGTCGATCACACGGATGCGGTAGCGCGGCAGCGTATCGACAAAGGAGAGCATCGACGAGACGAGGTAAGCCAGCGTGTCCGAGGGCGGC
Source organism: Alistipes sp. An54 (assembly GCF_002159375.1). Classification (NCBI taxonomy): domain Bacteria; kingdom Pseudomonadati; phylum Bacteroidota; class Bacteroidia; order Bacteroidales; family Rikenellaceae; genus Alistipes; species Alistipes sp. An54. The sequence continues at coordinate 19,636 of NZ_NFIA01000024.1, read as the reverse complement.
AGCCGGTAGGCGCTGTCGTCCACGGCCTGCACCTCCCCCGTGAGCGTGATGAGCATCTTCTTCGAGGTCTCGTCCGTCAGAACCTCCTGCGAGTAGTAGTAAGTGATCGTGCTGCGGCTCTCGACCAGCGAATCGAGCCGAGCATCCTCCGGGTAGGGAAACTTCACGAAGTGCTGGAAGGCCGCCTCCCGCCCCAGCGTATCGGGCCGGAAGCGCCGCACATAGGTCTCATACTGCCAGTAGTCGCGCTCCTGCAACAGCGAGAAGCGTCCCCCGCGGATCACGAGATCCTCCAACGGAACGGTCCCGTCGGGCTTGTGCAGCAGAGGCGTGATGACCACGCTGCGGCTGCTGCCCAGCAGCTGCTTCGGAAGCGTAACCACAAAGTCGAGGTGCACCCGCCCGTTGCGTTCCGGAACCGAGCGGACCTTCGCCACGACCGTCACCTGCTCGATCTGCAGCGACATGACCCGCTCGCCGTCGGGCAGCGTATCGACCGGAGCCAGGAAGAAGGTGTTGCTGTCGCGCTGGAGCCGCACGACCTGCGGCCGGTAGTCCTGCTGCTGGGCCTGACGCTCCGCGCGCGTAAGTTGCGAGAGGTGCGCCACGGCACGCTGACGCTCCAGGCGTGTAGCCACCGAACAGCCCGTCGCGGCACACATCGCGGCAGCAAGCATGCCGCCCAGAATCATTCGTTGCTTTCTCATGGCTAAAACAGATAGGCGAACGATAGCTCCAGGCGGGAAGGGGCCAAGGTCCAGCGTCGCGAGTGATAGATATATTCATCGTCCCAGTCCGAGACCGAGGGGTCTCGCCGGGTGTCCTTCGTATGGAAGAGTCCGAGGCCACCTTCTACGGCCACGCTCCACCGTTTGGAGAGCATCCACGAATAGCCGCAGGAGAGGCCCGCACCCCATGCACGTCCGTCATAGCGCCGTGTGCGGCGGCCGACTAGGTAATTGACATGCGAGAGCTGCGCACCCACAAAGGGGCCGACCTGCGTTTCGTAGAACCAGTAGCGGGCGCCGAGCTGCGCCGCACGAAACGAGGTGGCAAGATCCTCCGTGCGCAGGGGGTTCCAGAACAGCGCTCCCTCCAGCGACCAGCGGTCCGTCAGGGCCACCTCGACGCCGAGGTTCAGCGTCGCCGTACAGGCTGCCAGCGCATTGGCACGCACGGCGAAGATCTGTGCCGCAGCCTTGTGGGGCGAACCCCACAAGGCCATAAGCAGCACTATCAGAATCGGTATGATGTGTCGTCGTTTCATCGTCTTCGCGTTTTATTCCCGGATACAGCGCACGACCAGCCCTTCGTCCAGCCGGGCCGAGTTCGTAATGGCAACAATGCCGCTCTCGTCCAGGATGTAGAGGTACTGTCCGTAATCTTTCGACGAGCCGAGGTTCGGAGTATTGGTCCAGACCCGCACCTGGTAGGCCGGCCAGTAATACTGCAACTTTCCCGAACTGCCATCCAGATAGCCCGAGAAGGGATAGAGCGTCGTCGACGAACCCGAGGAGTAATACATGTACCAGCCGCCGTCGTTCACGTAGGTTGCCTTCTTGAAGTAGTTCTTGTCCCACGCCTCGGTATGCGGTACCCGCCAGCCCGGCGGACAGGGATCGTAGATCGTCTTGCGGTTGACGGTCGAGGCGGTCGTCCCGTTCGTATAGTTGCCCCAGAGATTCGGATTCAGCGGGTTGTGCCAGCTCCCCGAGTAGGGATTGCCGGCCATCACCGTCGTCGGATGCTCGATGGCCCACTGTACCGTATAGTCGCTCGTCGGAAGCGACGGGCTTGTATTGCGGCCATAGGACTTGAATTCATACCCTTCGAGGCTGGTTACGGCCGCCGGAGTGTAATAGGTCGTCGGTGCATTCGTCGAGGGATAGATGAAGGGATCCTTGCGCCCCCACTGGTAGTACATCCCCTTGGATCGTACATCCGTCAGCGAGGTGGTCTCTGCACCGAGGTTGCGATCCATGAAGACGGCACCCGTCGAGTAGGTCTTCGCCGTGGAGAGCGGATCGTAGTCCACGGCCCAGATATGCCACGACCAGATGCAGGTCCCAGCAGCGTCGAAGAGCCCGATGACGGCATTGCCGTGTGCCGTGCCGGTCTCGAAGCAGATTCTGCCATCGGCATATTCGGCCGATCGGATGACGGCGTTGCGAACGGAACCGGTTTCCCAGAGAATCCGAGCTTCGACACCCGAGAGTTTTTTGGGTGTTACGTTCTGGGTCGAGCGGCCGTTGCCCTGCACCGTGGCATTGAACGAGTAGAACGTGCGCAGCTTCGGGGCGATATAGCAGTTGGCCGTGCCGTTGCCATCCAGCGGCGTGGCCGTCGATTTGAACCGTGCATAGAGTTCCGTGCGGGTCTGCTGCGGACGGAACGCATAGGTCGCCGAGGTGGAGAGGCGTTGCGTATAACCGCTGTCCGAGTACCAACCCTCGAACAGATACCCCGCACCGGCGCGTGCCGTCAGGCTGCAGCCCTGCTCGTAGCACAGCGCTACGCTCCGAAGGCTGCTTCCCGAGCCGGTCTCACCGCTCCACAAAGCACCTGAAACCGAGATCGTACCGCCGGTCGAAGGTTTGGCATAGACAACGTTGGCCATCTGATGTTCGAAGTCGTAGGTTCCGCAGACCCCGTAGGGATCTCGCAGCGTAATGCGGTAAGCAAAGCGGGAGTTTGCCGAGGTGTAAACCGTCGGGCTGTACTGCACGCCGAGAAGATTGGTGCTGTTCGGATTATATACCTTGAAATCCGGGCCCGATTCGCCGTGAAAGTCGTCAAAAAATACCTTCGAGCTCTCGCCCGAGATGACGGCAAACGTCCCGGTCAGCGGCAGCTCCTCATCGTTGTTCTCCACGTCGATATGCAGCAGCGTCGTCCCCTCGTAGATGCAATAGTCGCCAAAGCGGTAGTCATCGAAGTCGTCCCACACCTGAATCGAGTAGGAATAGACGCGCGTGTCGATCTCGTCGTCGCCCAGGATCGAGATGCGGAAGGTATAGTGGACATTGGCCCGGACGTTGAAGTCAGAGGTGTTGTTGCCGCCCAAATAGACCGTATAGAGGAGGTTCCGGCTGCCGTTCGCGGCGCGGATCAGCAGGTACGAGGCGTGCTCCGGAGCATGCTCGGGGCTCTTCTGCCGCTGGTCCGTGATCGACGGAACGGTGCCCTGCAGATTCGGAAACAGGTAGCAGGCACCCGAGGCCGTCGTTCCCGTGAGCGTCGTCTCGGGGCCGTCCGTATAGTCGGCCGGATCGGACGACGGGGCTGCCTCCGGATCAAAGAGCGCCGCCGTGCGCGGAAGTGAGATCAGCTGCACGGAGCGAAGCTCGATATTGGGATCCTTGACGTCGATCTCATAGGAGACCTTGGCCACGCACCGCCGAACCTCGACGGTCGAGCAGTTTGCCCCGGCGCTCGTAACGTCAAACTCCTCCTCGGCGGCCATCGGAAGGCGTTCGTAACTTTCGGCGTTCGAGATTCGCAGCTCCTCCTCCGAGGGATCCGCCCCAAGGTCGCGGCCGAGATTGGCGGCGAAGCGCATCCGATAATGTCCGGGCACGACCTCGAAGCGAAGGATCGTCGCCTGCTGGTAGCGATGCAGGAGCAGTTCGCCCCGGCTGTCGTAAAGGTAGAAGTTCAAATCGTCGATCGCCTCCTCGTCCGTCGAGCGGGTCTGCTCCTGCATCCCGTCGGGACGGACAGCGATCTCGACCGCCACACCGCGAGGCATCACGTCCTCCTCGGTCAGGCTCTCCCGGCATCCGGTCAACGTCACAAGGAGGACCGACAGCAGGAGCACCAATTGCTGGATTCGTTTCATAACTGTTCGTGTTTGGAAGGTGAGAAAAAAGGGTCCCGTCCGACCCCTCGGGGCAAGGCGGGACCCGCAACACAGGGATTAGGCGCCCAGGTCAACCGACTGCGTGACGGGAGTCTCCCAGTCGGCAACCGTTACCGACACCTGGCAATCCTGACCCACAAGGCCCGTGATATTGGCAGCGACCCGGTAGTAGCCGTTGCGGAGGATCTGACCCGCGGCCTTGCCCGTCAGTTCGACCGAATAGGTCACCTCCGAACGGTCGTCGCTCGTCGAGCTGCTGCCGTCGCCATCGTAGGTCGCGTTGATCTCCAGCAGCACGCGGCTTCCGGCATCGAGCGTTCCCGTTTCATAGAGGTAGAAGAGGCTGTTGTACTTCGACGAGGCCGTCCCCGGGGTCTGCGTATGGGTGTAGGTCATGGCTCCCGTCGAGGGCTCGCCGGCCACAACGAGCGACTGCGAAGCGGCGCGCGAGAGCTTCACCGAGTTGATCGTGATCGAGCCGGGATACTTCTCCGAGAACTCCGGGGCAATCGAGGTCTGCAGGGCAACCTTCGCCACCGTGCGTTTGAGCGAGATACCTACCTGCGTCGAGGTATTCACCGCACCGACGGTCTTGGTCGTCGAGCCCGACATCACGAAGCCGCCCGAGCGCAGCGCCTTGGTCGAGACATCCGCGAAGGTGCCGTTATACGCTCCGGCCGACTGCTCCACGAAGGCCGTGAGTGCCGACCGGGTCTTGGCCGACGAGGCGTCGTAGTTCGCAACGGCATAGAACGAGCATTCGGTTCCGGCAGCCGACTTCGGAAGCGAGAAGGTCGCCGATTTCGAGGCGAGTTCCGATGCGGTGAAATCGCGTCGCAGAATCAGATCGCCCGAGGTGTTGAACGTGAAAACCGAGAGCGACGAGAGAGTCTTCTCCCACGCCTCGGCCGTAGCCGTGGCATCGAAGAAGGCACGGGTCTGCGCATCATCCCCCGAAGAGAGGGTGATTGTTACCGAAGCACCATCGGGTCGTGCCTCCGGAGCGGGGTTAATCATCTCGGTTTCCTTGTTGCACGAAGCAAACAGCGCAGCGGCAAGAGCCGCTATCGCAAAAATTCGGTTTTTCATGGTTGTAAGATTTGAAAAGGTGATTGAAAAATTGGTTATTTGAAGCGTTTCGAGAGAGGAGCCGGGCGTTCGGGACTCTGGTAGCCCGGCACTCCGTTTTCGTCGATCCACCGGCGGATGGCCCGTCGAAGCCGCTCCTTGAGCAGCCGGAACTCGGGGCGCTGGACAAAGTCGTCGCCCAATGGGGTACGCTCGAAGATCGGTGAACAGATCCGGGTCAGTTTCAGCGCCACCGTCTGACGCTGGCTTTGGGGAATGGCCGGGTAGTCGGTTTCGAGGATCAGATGGACCGTGTCGTAGGGCGAGAAGAGCAGCCCGCGGAACAGGATCCGGTCGGCAACACGGATCGCCTGGTCGACCGGAACACCGGCTTCGAGGCTTTGGCTGTAACCCTCGAATGCCAATCGGCTGCGCCGCTCGATCATCCGTCGGTAACGGGGCTGCGAAGGGTGCCGCTCCTCGAGAAACTGCCGGAGGCGCTCGCTGAACCACCTCTGATCGGGTCGTTCCATCGTCGTGCGACATTAGCGTTTCCGGCCCCGGCTCGGCGCTTCGGGCGTCGGTTCCTGTTTTTGGGGTTGCTTTTGTTCCTGTCCCTGCTGTTTTGACTGGGAGGCCTGCTGCTCCTGGCGGCGCAGGTTCGTGAAGTCGTAGTCCACACCGTTGGTCCGGGGATTGAGTCGGATAATACATGAGAGCGGCTTGCCGTTGCGCCCGAGAATCGGGCGGGCCTTCTCCTTCGAGCAGTCGAGACCTTCGGGACTCTTCACGGCGGCGAGCTGTCGCTCGTCAAGCTGCTTTGAAAGCGATTCGGGAATGTAGGGTTTGCTGTAACGGTAGTCCGTCATCCGGTATTCGCGCGTCAGGGCATCGAAGCCGACCTTCCCCGAATAGGTGATGTCGCCGTTGCGCATCGTGCACCCCTCGACCTGCACACGGCTTCCCGAGGCGAGGTTCTCCTGCTGGGCATCGGTCAGCCTCACTCCGTTGAAGAAGCGCAATTCGGGGACTTCGCGCCGGGGAACCGTCACGAAGCGGTTGGTCGCCGGGTTCAGCGTCACGTAGCACCACTCCTTTTCGCCCGTATGCGGGTTGGGCATCTCGTAGAGGCGGTCCGGAGTCTTCCCCGACAGCATCTGCTCCTTGTCGCTGGCCGTGAACATCATCCGGAACTCCTCGCGTTCAAACTCCGGGCGGGCCAGGGCGCTTTCGAGCCCGACCTGCACGTCACCGTTCTGGTCGCGGAAGGGACGCAAGGCAAACTCTCCGGCAACGGACAAGTCGCCGACCTTCAGACTGATGTTGTGGAGCTCCGTCGTGGGAAGGCCCAGCTTCATCGCCTCCAGCTCCTTCGGCGTAACGACGACGCCCATCTCCTTCAGCTCCTGCAGGTGCAGATCCTGCGTGTCGAACTTGACCCGTTCGAGCTGGTACGAGGTGACGCGGTGGTCGTTCAAGGCCTTCAATCCCTCCGGGTCCTTCGGGTTGTCGGCCAACCGCAGCAGCGACTGTGCTACCTCGCTGGCCTTGTCAGCCGCGACTTTCAGGAAATGGAACGGCTTGGCATTCTCCTGCGAGAGGAACCCCTTGATGAAGGCGCCCACGGCCGAGCTGTTCCGCAGGTCGAAGAAGGCCGGCTTGTTGGCCGTCAGTGGCGAGGTGGTGATGGCCTTGTACTGGCGGCCCTCCTGCTTGAGCTCCGAGACGGCCTCCACGGCGCCGTTCTGTTCGTTGTAGAGCAGCAGCGTCTCCTTGTAGGTAGGATCGGCCTGCTCCGGGGCCTGGTTGATCGGTTGATTCAGATTCTCTTCGGGCATAATGCAACTGTTTTAAGTGAAACAAAAGGTTGATGCCGCGAATATAAAGAGCTGAATGTCCGTCGCTTCCAATCGTCCTGCGCAGGCCGCGCATGGCCGTCAGCCGTGGGTTTTCCGCACGGCGGATTCCTATTTTTTCTTCGGCAGGAGCCCCGCAAGGTCGGGGTCATTTTCGATGCGGCGGATCTCCCGCTCGACGATCTGGACCACCTCCTCCTTGATGCGGTAGTAGTTCTCGCAGATGATCTCCTCCATGCGGTCCGTGCCCTCCTCGTCGAGAAACGAAGAAATTTGCGGGATGGGAACGAAGCACCGCTCCTCGGCCTGGATTGCCGCGCTGTCCAGCTCGATGCGGGCATGGAAAATCTTCTGCGGCAGGGGCTGGTCCACGTTGTCGGCCACCGAACCGACGAACATTCCCTGCGTGAGGTTCGAAATCTTCGACGGCGGGATCAGTGCGTCGAGCTGCGTGTTGGTCGAATGGGTGATGTTCTCGTTCGAGACGGACTGCGACTCACGCAGCTGAACGATCTTGCCGAAACGGTCGGAGAGCGTGCGGGCCGTATCGCCCACCACCTGCCCCGAGAAGATGTTGCCCACGGTGTTGAAAATCACCTTCGCCTCCTTGTCGCCGTAGTCGCGCTCCAGCTGCGAGAAGTCCTGAAAGCCCAGGCAGACGGCCACACGATTCGAACGGGCCGTGGCGATGAGGTTGTCCAGCCCCCGGAAGTAGATCGTCGGGAGCTCGTCGATGATGATTGAGGATTTCAGCCGACCCTTCTTGTTGATTAACCGCACGATGCGCGAATTGTAGAGCCCCAGGGCGGCCGAATAGATATTCTGCCGATCGGGGTTGTTCCCCACGCAGAGAATCTTGGGCGAGGCCGGATTGTTGATGTCCAACGAGAAGTCGTTGCCCGTCATCACCCAGTAGAGCTGCGGCGAGATCATCCGCGAGAGGGGAATCTTTGCCGAGGCGATCTGCCCCTGCAGCTGGTCCTGCGCATTGCCCCGCCAGGCATCCATGAAGGGCGAGAGGTAGTTTTCGAGTTCGGGATAGGAGGTCAGCACCGGGAAGATCTTCTCGTAGGGTTGGTTCAGAAACTCCACGGCGTGCGGGAAGGTGCAGCAGCGGCCTCCGCCGTAGATTTTCAGGTACCAGATGATTGCCGCCAGCAGGATGATTGGCGAATCGACGAAGAAGTCGCCCTGCTTCTGGATCCACGTCTTGTTCAGGTTCAGCATAATGGTATAGGCCGACTCGTAGGCATCCGAAATGTCGGTCATAAACTCCGGGGCGATAGGATTACAGCGATTCGAGCGGCGGGGGTCGTCGAAGTTGATGACGCAGAAGCGCGGCCGCGTCGGGTAGGCATCCAGATGGCGCAGCAGGTGGTTGTAGGCCAACAGCGACAGGTCGTCGAACTTGAAGTCGTAGATATACATGGCAAAGCCCTTCTCAATCTGCTGGCGGATGTAGCTGTTCACCACGGCGTAGGACTTGCCCGAGCCGGGGGTCCCCAGCACCATTGTCGCCCGGAAGGGGTTGATGACGTTAATCATCCCCGGCCGCCACTCACCCCGGTAGTAGTAGCGGGTCGGAAGGTTGACCGAGTATTCGTTTTCGAGCAGACGCGCCTCCTGTTCGAAACTCTCGTTGTCGTCGTTGAAGGGGTCGCGGGCAAGGGTCGTATGCAGCAGGCGGCGGACCCACACCCCGGCGGTCAGCAGCGCAAGGTAGCCGCCCAGCAGGGTCAGCACATAGCTCCAGAAACGAAACTCCAGCCCCGCGGGAAGGCTCCGCAGCGTGTCGTTGCCGAAGAGCAGGAAGAAACCGGCCAGCGCCAGGAGGAGGATTTGCCGCTTCGAAGGTTTCCCGTCCCGCACGCTGCGTGTGCCGTAGCATCCCAACACCAGAAAGAAGAGGGCGCAGAGTTTCGTGATGGATGACCAGGTGAAGAGCCCGGTCGACTGTTGAAGGTTCCAGAAGATTTGGTCCACGACGGGAGTGGTCAGCGCGTGGTTCGCGAACCAGTCGTAACAGAACCAGTAACTGTTCAGCCCCAGAAACACGATTCCCAGGGCCCGGGCAAACTGGACGATCTTTTCCAATGCCCGCAAATCATCCTCCTGCTGCATACTTGTCGGTTTAAGGGCGACAAAATAACGGAGGAACGAGGCAGGCTGTCCCCACGGACCTCCCGAGGCCGCGGATGGCCGGTAAAAAAAGATGTTTCAGGTGAATATCTGAAACATCTTTTACATTACTCGGCTTTTCAAAGCACTTTCAAGATCGGTCTATTTTAGGAATCAGAAAACTTGTGACCAACTCACGCAGTTTCTCGTTCGAGATGTTGACACCACCTTTTCGAGCGATTGATTCATATTCCGGCGAGCCCATCCGAAAAACGTATTTGTGCGCTTTGCCGTCGATGGTCGCCAGAAGATGATAATTGCCACGATAGGCTTGTTCGAGTCTCGCATGGGAAACAGCATGACCTGCAAGTTCCGTCAGGTCGGGATTCGATTCCGACGAACCACTTGCGTCTGTCCCGATGTATCCCCACGCCGTCAGTTGTGCAGAGAGGAACCCTCCCACACGGTTAGCCCATTCTTCCTTCACCCCATATTGCATAGCCAGTTCCCGGAACGACAATAATGCTTCGGCCACTTGATTGATAATGACTTCAGCCCGACGGATCCCGTTGTCTCGGGCAAAAGACAGGATGTCCTCTTTGGATATTTCCATGCGTTTTCCCCGCACCATAAGGCACCGCTCCTCTTGAGGCTGGAAACCGCCTTGATTAAAAATGAAGGTCATGTCATAGGCCGGAGCCAGTTGCCAGCAACCAGTTTTGTCCATCAGAAATGAAAAGTTTCGGTCGTGGTCGTCCGTATTATTTGCCAGGACATTGAAAACCATTCGGCGGAAAATCTCTTCACTCGCACCTTCGGGCAAACGCAGCTTGCGACAAACCTCCAAAAGGCCTTCGTAGCTTTCAATACCGGGACACAGTGCCGCCAGCGTCTGCGTATGCAGTTTTTCGTCATCTCGGCGATCGAACCGTTTGGTGAGAAAATGCTGATGTCCCTCTACCTTAAACAATCGGGATTCCATCATCTGAATACCGGCCATCCGGCACATGGCATAATATACCATTTCAAGCTCGGCCGAAGAGCGGGACGGATCCCCGAATTTCAGGATACAGTAATCATAATCCGTTAATCCTGCTATTTGGCCAGAACGGATCTCCCCGTTCTTTCGGTTGATGGCCAGCACCGCTTTGGGCTGACGACCGCCAGCCGAGGTGCCGACCACGATGAGCGCCTGTTCGGTCAAGGACTCTTCGGGTAAGATCTGCACATGTTCCCGTTCTCTGAAAATACGACCTGCCAAATCAATCAATGACTGGATGTCTATCCTCTCTTGGTCAGAAGCAAGTGGGACACAAGGGGCAAATTCCAGAGCGCCCATTCCGCGCTTCCCGATAAACGACAATTTTTCAAGTGGCGTGATCTCCGCATTGGAAAGTTTTTGTTCTATGCGCCATCTCTCAAACAACTGGTTTCCCCAGTCATCGGGCAGCGAGTCCGAAAGAAACGGAGGTAGACTTCGGTACTTCCGATCCTTGTCTCCCCAAAATGGGAGATGCCCGTTTGCTCTCGATTTGGGAGCTGTCAGAGGCGCTATATCCAACTCTTTTCTTTGAAAATCCGATATGTAAATAGGAATATATTAAAAATAAACAACTTATGAACTTTTCTCAAAGAGTGAGGTAATGACTTGGAAACAGTTGCTAATTCTGTGATATGCGGTATATTTCTGTCAAACAACTCTTGTTTGGTACAAAGGTACAAAAAATCTGATAAATGAAGAGAAATGTGGCTTTTTTATCAAATGTAAAATGGAATATGCTGGAAAAGCCTTATCTTTGCATACAAATTTTACATATTATCAAAGAAATAAGAAAGCCGTATGAACTGGATTATTCTGATTGTTGCCGGATTCTTTGAATCCGGCTTTGCTTTTTGTTTGGGGAAGATGAAAGAAGTGTCAGGCACCGAATGGTATCTTTGGGGTACTGGGTTTCTTGTCAGCCTTGTACTGAGCATGACGCTACTCGCCAAGGCTGTGCAAACTCTGCCCATTGGCACAGCCTACCCTGTGTGGACAGGCATCGGTGCAGTGGGAACAGTGCTGCTTGGTATTTTATTTTTCCATGAGCCAGCATCGTTTCTCCGCTTGTTCTTCATCACCACACTGATAGCGTCTATTATTGGTTTGAAAATGGTATCACATTAAAACCTTGCCGGTATGGATTGGATGATTTTGATTGTTGCCGGATTGTTTGAGACGGCTTTTGCTTTCTGTCTTGGCAAGATGAAAGGAAAGCGGGGCGAAGAATACCGCCTATGGGCTATGGGCTTTATCGGATGCCTCATTGCCAGCATGTGGTTGCTTGCTGTCGCTGTACAGACTTTGCCCATTGGTACAGCCTATCCGGTATGGACGGGCATCGGAGCGGTCGGGACGGTATTGCTTGGCATTGCATGCTTCCATGAACGGGCTTCTTTTGCCCGCATCTTCTTTATGGTGACACTGATAGCGTCTATTGTTGGTTTGAAAATGATTTAATAACAGATTGATATGTTTAGAGAAATGCGACGTAAGCGGCAATTATTGCCAACAGAAGAAAGCGTTGCCATCCTTGAAAGGATGACGAACGGAACATTGGCTCTTCATGGGGACGATGGTTACCCGTATGCCGTTCCCATCAGTTATGTATATGCTGATGGCAAAATATATTTCCATAGTGCCATGAAAGGTCATAAAGTGGATGCCATTTTGCAGAATGACAAGGTATCATTCTGCGTGGTAGAACAGGATGACATCAGACCGTCTGAGTTTACCACTTACTTTCGAAGTGTGATAGTCTTTGGCAAAGCCCACATATTGACGGATGAACTCGAAAAACGTGTTGCTTTGGGTTTATTGGCAGACAAGTATTCGTATGGCGAAGCTGGCATGGAGGCTGAAATAGCCAAAGGGTTCAATCATTTGTTAATAGTGAAAATTGCAATTGAGCATATTACAGGCAAGGAAGCCATAGAACTGACCAAAAATAGGAATGACCGTCCTTGACATTGCGACCAACGGGAGGACAGCAAGCGGTTTTGGTCTGCCCAAAACACAAACTTGCTACCATTGAAAAACAGAGTTCTGACTTTTGAGTAACTTACCAGCTTTTGGATAAGTTCAAGGATAGCTTGCCGCTTCTGGCTGAATCAAATGGGGTGTCCAGAGGGGTGTAACTCCGTTGGCTCATTAGGGTGTTTTTAGCATGAGCGAAGCGGTGCGTGAAGAAAACGCCCTAATGAGCTATGGCTTTTTGTTTCCCAAAAGCCTGCGGCGGTATCGGGGGCTGTCGGATGCCTTTTTCTTTTCGCCAGTCTTATAGGACATTCCATGCTGTTGTACCAACACGATTGCGTGTCCGCACGTGAGCATGGATTGTGCTGCCGTTCCCACAGCGGACTTGTTGAGGGGCGAAAATCTGATGAAATGATGAATGGACGACATAGCTTACTGACAACCAAAGAAATATACTTTCAACATCTTTTCATCAAACCGCTCGCCAAAAGAAAAGTGATGAATGGCATTGTGTTTCCATTCTCTTTTCATCAGCTCAATCCTTTTGTTGAGGGTTTGATGAGGATGTAAGTCACTGTAATTCTTTATGTTTATATACACTTTCATCAATTCATCAAAATAACAAATTCTTCTCATACAATTATCGTGTCGTATCCGGCAGACTTGCAGGCAAGTCCGATAGTGTTGAATTGTTGAGGAGCGGAAATAACACATTGATGTCCTGCAACATATACCCTCAACAACCGCTTAACAGACCCGTTCACAAAACATTTGGAGGCGAAAAGAAAAAGGAAAGGCGTTGCGGTGTGCAGTTTGCCTTTTCTTTTCAATAGCCGTTTCTTTCTATTGAGTGTTTGTTGAAAGTGTATCTTATTATATATCAACATATTGTTTACTACATTCAACAATTCAACAAAATATGACGGTAAGATTGGCGATTATCACCCTAACACCCACACCTTTGACCGCTACTCAATGCAACCCATAGGACTTGCCTTTCTTTTCGCAAGCACAGCCTTTCCAATAAAGCATTACGCACCATTATCGCATTTGAAGTATTGATACGGAAAGCGAGTGCCACGACCATTGGCAAGGCGTACACGTCCGTAAAGTAGCCGTTGGGCAGCTTGATGCGCCTTTCAACCTCACAAGGATTCAACACTCCGCTCTTGTACACGGCTCGGATGGCGGCACGGAGTGTCGGGGCGATTACATAGAATAGCTTTACCAACTCCATTTCACTCATCCAAACATTGGCGGTATCGGACGGTACGGCAACCCTGCCGTACCCGTCCATCGTGATTGTTGTCCGTTTCATACTCTGTGCGTTTATATGGTGAAACGTCCGTTTACCTTGCTCTCGAAAGCGGATATGTCGTTTTCAAGTTTCTTGTTCGTCACCTTCGCGTAAATTTGCGTTGTGGTGATATTGGTATGCCCCAAAATCTTGCTTACGCTTTCTATCGGCATACCGTAATTGAGAGCCAAGACAGCGAAGGAGTGGCGGCTCAGGTGGAATGAAATCGGCTTTTCTATCCCGCATTTCTTCGCCACAGCCTTGATGCGCTTGTTCACCGTATCAAGCGAGCCGATGTTGAACAGCCGCTTGTCTTTCCTGAACGGCTCGTAACGCTTGATAATCTGCATGGGGATGTCCATCAGCTTAATTTGGAACGGTACGCCCGTCTTCTGGCGTTTCGACACAATCCACGGTGTACCGTTCATCTCAACGATGTTGTCGGTGGTCAGGTTCCTAATGTCCGTGAACGAGATGCCCGTCCAACACCCGAACAGGAACAAATCCCTTGCCAATGCGAAATTGGGATTGTCCAGCTTGATTGCGCCCAATGCTTGGATTTCATCCTCAGTCAGAAAGCCACGCTCCTTGTGGTCGGGGTCGACGTGGTACATCGCAAACGGGTTTCTCGATATCTTGCCGTTGTAGTGCGCCGTGGTGACGATGTGTTTCAACGGTATGGAGTATATCCACACGGATGATTGCGCCAGCCCGACCTCGTTTCGCAGGTACAGGCAGTAGTCACGGATGAAATCCTCCGTCAGTTCGTTCATCGCCATGTCCGTCCGCTTGTAGTGCCTTGTTATGAACTCTGCCACGTATTTGCGGACGGTCAGGTACTTTTGGTACGTGCGCTTGGAGCGGTCTTTGCCCACCCGTTTGGCAAACGCCTCGTTCTCCTTGTCAAAGGCACGCAACAATGTCTCATACTCCGTGCCGATACCTTGGTAGGCATTGCGCACCATTTCTGCCGTGACAAACGCCTCGCGGTCGGAAAGCCGCTGGTAGTGCTTCGTTATCTGCGCCTTGATGTTGTCAAGGGCGTAGTTTACTGCCACCGCCTCACGACTCTTGCCTTTCGCCCTGTTGCCTTTGGCATCCCACAAATCCTTGGAGATGCTTTGTTTGCAACTGAACTGCGCGATAGTTCCGTTGATTGTAACCCGTCCCATGATGGGGACAATTCCGTTCTTCTCCTTGCTTCCGTTTACATAGAAGACTGTCTTGAAAGTGCTCCTCATAATCCTACTTTTTTGTTTGGTGCAAAATTAGTTTACGGGAGTTGTAAAGGCAGAATGTAAACCTACGCAGAACGCAGAAATAGAGACCGTTAGTGTTAAATGGGCATCAGGTATCGGGTAATGGTTTGGAAGTGCATCTGCTGCTGCAATCTGCCTAAATCCGTTTTCCCGAACTTATGCCGTTCTGTGCCACTCGAAGCCAAACTCTCTGACAGTCAGTGAGAATGCTCAAATTCGCTTATTTTTGCTCTTTATCCTATTCTTTTTTTAGAAAAGAAAAATTTTTTCAATCTTTTTAGTTCCCCCTATAAAGGGGAAATCCAAGGATTTTATATCTTTGCAAAATAGGAATATGAAAATAAATGTTATCTTTGCATAAACATAAAATAGGATTCAGACTAACTGAAACATATTAAAGGAAACAACCTTTGTACCTACCGTAAAATTGGGAACTTTACAGTAATCAGGTATAGAAGTTGTCAGTCCTTGTTATGTTCTGCCTGCTTTTGCGGGCAGAACGACAAGGGCGCAGGACAATCGACTGATTACGGGTATCCCAATGCCTACGGTAGGAGATTGACACCGCGCCTCTTTTTTATATAAAAATGGCGCAAAGAAAAACGACCTGTTTGACAGCAACAGGTCGTTGGCGGCACCTACAGGTTATAGTTAACAATGAATAAATTACGCTTACATTGCGCAATGATTTGAAGGTGTCGCCATTTTAGAACACAATATGGGTCTAAATAAGAATAGGCCATGGTGTGATAAAATATTTTTTATTTTTACAACGTTCTTTCATCATAAGAAAAGTTGTCAGCAAAACTTATTAGCCGATAAAATTTCCCGATTTCGGACAACAGAAGCTGGCAACTTTTCTTTTTGATACAAAAACGGGTACTCTCCACAAGGAAGAATACCCGCGCCGAATTACTTGATTTCCCGATTCCGGACAACAGAAACAGATTTCCTCGAGGAGTTACTGGGCATTTACATCATCCATGGTGATGTCATGTCCACCCGCTACGAACGTCCAGTCCTGCGGACGATCACCGGCATTGGAAGGCGTGCTGGCAACAGAAACGGACAGTTCACCCCATGCACCATCGGCAATCGAGCGGAACAACTGAGTCTGATTTCTATCGGAAGTTCTCCGCAGATTGAAGTGCATGATTGCGCCATAGCCATTCTCAGCAACATTATAGGCATAATTTCCATAATCCATAATATCGGACGATGAAAAATAATTACCCAAATTTGAGGATTGCGGTGCAAATTGAGCTTTACCGACTCCAGATACTCCAATATATGTATTATAATATGCGAAATCCGAATAGACATAGTCGATCAGGGCTCCGGCATCAGCGCCAATCTGCGACGACCCCACATTTCCAAACTGAAATACGGTAATCAGTTTGTTCGCCGGCATTTCAGCGTGCAATTTCTTGATAAGATTGCCGTAAGAACCCTGGACCGTGGAAGTAACTTTCGAATATTCATCGTCGAATCCGATACCGTCCAGCCCGTATTTTTCAACGGCATGGGCCAGAATTTTGGCGAACTGCGTGGCCTGCGTGTCGTTCAGGTTGGTGAAACCGATGCCCTGATGGTCGCCGAGGATGGTCAGAATCACCTTGATTCCTTTATCCTGCAACGGTTTGATGTAAGTCAGATACCCATCGTTCTCCATCAGGTTGGTCATCTTGTCGTTCAGATAGAGCACCGGCTCCGTCACGCCATTCACAGTACGCTTGTGAATGTTCGCAGCAAACAGTTCGACAATATCCGCATAGGGTTCCCCATTGGGAAGAACATAGTCTCCTGCGTTAAGCGGGTTCACGTCGTTTGTCTCCACATAGATAGCAATCTTGGGAGTCTTATCTCCATAGGCACGGGTTGCGACCGCGTCGGTCTGTCCCGGCTCCATAGCAGGTTCCTCTACCTGCTGGCAAGCACCCATAAACATTGCTCCGATAAACAGAGCTGCCATAAGTTTCAAAGTCTTTTTCATAACGCTTAAGTTTTTAGGTTAATTTTGTGTTACACCACTTCGGGAACTGTAAGAGAGTTGGGAAAACTATTTCTGTTGTACGGAATTTCAATTACCAATCTTTCTGCCACTTGCCGTATCCGCTTAATCCTGTTGGCAACGAGGTCAACTCATGGTTGTCGAAACGATATGTGTACCCATTTCTTGAGCCTAAAATATATTGATTTTCTTCATCCATAAATCTACAACATCCTGCGAATGTTATATCCCATGCCGTTTCATAATTATCCTGCAGGTTGGTTCTCAAATCATCAAAAACAATAATATTATTAGGTTTTTGTCCATTTGAAACCCAATCAACTAAAAACACAGGATCTCGCATCATACTCTCCGCTTCAGATGTTGCAACGGGGAAGATTGGGAAATTCACACATCCGAATTTTGAAGCATCCAACCCCGCAATCGGTTTTTGTGTATAAGCAGACACATACGATTCATTGGGATGCCATGGATCGAGCAACTGTACTGCCTCCGTATTTTTGTTGTAACCTGACCATGCGTAGTCGAGATATTTTCCGACCTCAATTCCTCCTGTTGCCTCCGTATCCCAGAAGGTTGAGGTCGGCTCCTCGTAGACGGTCAGCGTCAGCAGTTTCTCCGAGCCAAGGGCTTCGCGCATCGCCTTGACGAGTTTCGGATAGGAGGTCGTATTCGTTTCCGGCATTCCTTCCTTGCCGTACCCGGCATTACGGTCCCACAGATTGATACCGTCCAGATTATAGGTTTCGACAACAGCCTTGACCTGCGCCACGAAATCGGCAATCTGTTCATCCGTAAGATTGCAGAAACCAAGTCCCGTACCTCCACCCTCCAGGCTGAGGCAAACCGTGCGACCCTGTTCCTGTAGTGGCCAGATATATTTCGAAGCATGACCAAGGACATAGGTCATATCCGATCCTAAATCCAGCATGGCTCGTCCGGAGAATTCATTATACTTAACAGTTATGGTTCGAAGATTGATAATATTCCCGACTGTTCCATACCATGCGACATTCGAACCTCTTACTTGTTTTTTCTCCAAAAGATAATCCTGCACCAACAACGGCTGATACTGATCAGTATTGATGTAGAATACAAAGAAGAGGTCCGAACCATCGTGTAGTTCATAGTCTCCCGGCTGAGGGTCACGAACGGTCAGCGTATAATAGAGCGTCTGACTCTCGTCTGCCGAGCCTTCGGCCGCCACCGTTACCGGAAGTAAATACTCTCCGGCTGTCAGGCCTTCGGCTAAAATACGAACACGTTTGGCTGCCGATCGCTGCCCTTCTGCGGTGAGCTCCAGCGTTTGACCATCGGGGAATTCATAGTTTGATGTTGGCAACAACTGGCATTCCACGCCGTTTGTCGCATTGAACCCTTCGACAAGCGACTCGTCAATACGCAGCGTCAACGTCGTACCGTCAGCAGCAGGTTTTGTTTGTTGGTAATAGAAATCCCGGGTTACAAATCCCGTACCTGCCGTCAAAAGCATCTCCACCGTATTGCCGGTTGTAGCATTGCTTCGCAATTGTCCGTAAGTCGATTCAATGGCCTCCTTATCGGGCAGTTTACCG
The DNA here is from genome assembly GCF_002159375.1 of Alistipes sp. An54. Classification (NCBI taxonomy): domain Bacteria; kingdom Pseudomonadati; phylum Bacteroidota; class Bacteroidia; order Bacteroidales; family Rikenellaceae; genus Alistipes; species Alistipes sp. An54. The sequence goes on along the minus strand of NZ_NFIA01000024.1, from coordinate 1,578 downwards.
CCATTTTGCTCTACGGGGTCCGTCTCGCAGGCCGTAAAGCCTGCAAGAACGGTCACCGCAAGGAGCATCGCTCCTATCGTTCTGAATAGCTTGTGATTCGTTTTCATGGTTTACTCCTCCGTTTCGTTGATTTTCGGAATTTCGATGCCCGAAGGCCATACAATATCAGTTTCGGCCACGCCGTCGTTGCCATACATCGAGTAGTCCTTGACGGTGTTGCCTGCCCCCTCGTTGAACTTCCAGTAGCCCAGCAGTGTCGGGTCGTCGGCCGGGTTCTCGACATTGTACATGTTCTCCCAGATCTGCTCGGGCGTCCGTGCCACGGACCAGACGCGCGCCTCGGCAATCTTGCCGTTCAGCGGACGTTTCTCGTCGTAGGACTTACCGATAAAGAACTGGTAGGCGTCACCCAATTTGTTATAACCTGTGTCTTCAGTCTCATATTGCGGTTTTTCAGTCTCCGAAGCAGAGTTCCACAAGTCATACAAGGCACGCATTGCCAGATTGATCTGATTCTTCTTGCTCGGTGACGAGATACCGACACCGGTCTCCTCGCTCTGGATCTTGCCGTCGACATAGACGCGCACGGTCCGGGTCGTCTGGTCGTAGGTGCAGGCTACATGATACCAACGACCGGCTTCGAGGTTCTTCGTGGCGTCCTTGCCCGGGAACTTGCCGAACTGTGAGCCGTTGCCCGAACCGTCGAATTGCAGCTGCTGACGTTCGAAGTTCGTGTCGCCGATGCGCAGCAGCAGGTACTGCTCGACACCCATCACCGAAGAGATGCTCACCGGCATGTCCTCCGCATCCGTCGTGGCAAACTCGTCGATATAGATCAGCGCCTCGTAGGTCATGGCCGTAAGTCCGTTCCACGCCTGACTGTTCGTGCCGTACTTGTCCAGCGTCGGGAAGTTTATCCAGTTGCCGGAGTTGAGTTGTGCGGCAACGGTGATGGCCGAGGAGCGTTTTACCACATAGTAGGCCACGTCCGAGCCGCCCAATACGTCAATCGACGCGCCGCTGATACGGATTGGCACCAGATAGGTCTCATCAAGCGGCAGGGCACCCGTCTGCTCCTCGCCCTCGCCCATCAGCTCCCGGAGCTGCAGCGTCACAGGATCCGAGACGGTGCGCCCCGCGGCGATTGTCGTCTCCGCGGCGGAGAGCGTGTAGTATTTCTCGTCGAGCATCGGCCACTGCGTGCCGTAGCGGGCGTTGTACGCCGCCACAAGCGACGGGTCGACCTCAAGCGAGACCTGTACGTCGCCGTCGGCGGGATAGGTCAGTGCCGCCTGCAGCGTACAGTCGTAGGTCGCGCGGTTGTTGCTGAACGTAGCCAGCTGCACGGGGCTCGTCTGCGAGACATTGAGGTAGACCACGTTGTCGAACTTGTGGTCGTCGGCATCGTACCGCTCGCAGGCCGTCAGCGCCCCGAGCAGCACAAAAAGCGTTATGATAGATCGTTTCATGGCTCTCTTATTTGGAAGGGTTCAACGTCTGGATGGCCTTGCGGATCGTGCTGTAGTTCCGGTCGGCGTGGTAGTAGTCTCCGGCGATGTTGTAGGCTGCAAAGCCCGC
>NZ_NFIA01000023.1:0-27873 GCF_002159375.1 Alistipes sp. An54 | reverse complement strand
GTTGGAGATCATGATCTTCTTTGCTGCTGTGGCAATCTAATTTTGTATTAAAATAATCTTTTCAGATGTTTGCAAAGGCACTCTATTTTGTAGCAATGTAATTTAAAAGATTATTTTTGTTTGGGGATAGTGATCAGCACCCCTTTCCGGATAATGCAGAGTTTATTTTGGTATGGCTTTTCTGCAGAGAGTCCATAGTTGCGTAAACTGCCATAAGTAATTCCTATTTCTTCTTTGCTGAATTTCTCATAAATGGCTGCCAATGATCCAAAGTAATGATGGCTGTTGTCTGCAAATAGTTCAACATGGACAACTGTCCGCTCTGCTTTCTCCTTTTCCATATTATGCTATTTTAGGCAAAACTATAAAAATATGACAGATATTCAAAATAAATCATGTTATATTTGCATATATGAAATATATGTCATATCTTTGTGCTATAAACAAAGGGATGGAGGATATATGGCAACGGAAAGGAAATACAAGATTATGGGAGCGGGAAGCGGGCTTTATGTATGGGATGTGGAGACGGGTGAGAAGGTGTATCGCGGTCGCTCTTATGCCGATTGCCGTAATAAGCTCTACGAATTGATGGGGTGGAGGACTCCCAAACATTGGAAATTCTAACAATAGGTGTAATAATAAATCTTACAAGTATGGATCAGGTTATTTTACTCAATGACAACACGGTAGTGCGTGCAAAGGTTATTGCAGTTCGCACCTCTTCAAGAATGGTGGATGGCATCTCAAAGGCTCTTTTGATTGAACAACTTAAGCGGAAACTGCGCAGCGGGCAGATTGTAAAGTTCGCCTATCTGAAAAAGGATGGAAGCATCAGAATCGCTTTTGGTACCACGAATCCAGACTTTATAGCAGATAAGGTTTGCGGTTGGGGTGAAAGCCGTGAACGTTATGCAAATACTGCATACTATGATTTGGAAAGCGGAGGTTGGAGATCATTCAGATGGGAAAATTTGATAGCGGTGTATTAGCCGCTATCTTACTTTTTGCAATACCTCACGAGTGTTGTTCGTATGTGAAAATAATTTTCTATCTTTGTGATGCTGAATGTAGAAATGCAGGAGGCAGACATATTTGATGAAAGTGTTTTCGCACTTCCCTGTCAGAAAATGTGGAAGTTTTCAAAGAGAAGGGTTGGACGAACAGCACTCATTCCTTGTATAGATACGTGGTTGGTACATTTTGTACCCATACCCCAATATCTATCTCGGTGTGGGGTATTGCGTCGTTTATTTTCTCTTGGGTCCTTCCACTACCTTCTGGCAAGTAAGCGAAACGACTCCACACTTTCTTTTTGTTTATAATCATCTCTTGGGGAGTCGGGGAGAGCCTAAACTAACCAAACGGTTATGAAAAAACTTTTCTTTGCCCTTGTGGGTGTTGCCATGGTAGCAAGCAGTGCTGTTGCGCAGAATTATGAAAAGAACCTTTACGGGGTGCGCGCAGGTCTGAATGTTTCAAACGCATCCATGTCTGGATTTGATTTTAATTCAAGGGTTGGCTTCCACGTAGCTGGCGTTTACCAGCGCCTGTTGATGGAGACCCATCCCCTTTATTTGGAGACAGGTCTACAGATTTCACAAAAAGGATTCAAGGCTGATTTCTGGGCAGACAAAGAGACGGCAAATCCATTATATCTTGAGATCCCAATAATGGTTAATTACAAATTTAATATTAAAGATGTGGTAACTTTATACCCCAGCATTGGATTTTATTATGCATTGGGTGTCAGCGGGAAAAGTAAGTATGAATACATGGATACGGAGGAGTTTGAAGGTGAATCCTACTCTGAAAAGAGCGACTTGTTTGGCGCCAATGGCGTAATGAAACGTTCGGACTTCGGTATGCGTTTCAGTGCTACAGCAGAGTGGAAACAATTTGTTTTTAGTCTTGGCTACGAATTTGGATTTGTTAATGTGGCTAAGATTGCGGCTGGAGGGAATCCTGAGTCCAATGAAGATGCCCTCAGTAGCTGGGGTAAATTGAAGACGGGAAATTTCTTTCTTTCTGTGGGATATAATTTCTAATCGTTTCAAATGAAAAAACTTTTGTTTGTTTTTGCTGCAATTGCACTTTTTGCGAGTTGCTCCAAAGATGAAGATAATAATAACGGTCTTCTTGTTGGTAAATGGGAGCAGGTTAAAACAGTATGGCATGACGGAAGTCCAGATGATGAGTATGCTCCGGGCGAATATGTTCTTGAGTTTACTGCAGATGGGCGAGTCTATGAGTATCAGTTTGGAGAAAAAAGTCCATATTCTACAAAATATTCTTATAATAGCACGACGAGTGAGTTGACGCTAATGTTTGTGACATTCAAAGTTGATTTGTCTGCTGATGAGTTGATTATGCATTCTCAAAGCATAGATGTTACTCCCTCGCTTTACGATGATTATTACAAGCGTATTGAATAATAAGTTTAACATAAACTTGTAGCGTCTGAATCCCGGCTTTAAGGTCGGGATTTTTTATTGCAGGAAAGGTAAATTATGATAAAGATATTGCATATATTGTATAAATGTAATATATTTGTATTGAATAAGGATTGATAAATGATGGAAACAAGAGTAGTAATATATGCAAGGGTTTCAACTGCTGGACAGGACTATGAGCGCCAGCTATCAGAGTTAAGGGAGTATGCATCACGAATGGGGTATGAGGTTGTTAAAGAGTTTTCAGAAAAGATAAGCGGAGCAAAGAAGATTGCAGAGCGAGAGGCTTTGGCGGACCTGCTCAAATATGTAGAGGAGAATAAGATTGATAAGGTGCTGATCTATGAGTGCAGCCGTTTATCCCGCCGAGCTGTTGATTTTTTGCAGGTTGTAGAGTATTTGACTGAGCACGGGATTAGTGTATATATTCATCAGAATGGGTTAGAGACACTCTTGCCTAATGGCGGTCCCAATCCCATTGCACAACTCGTGCTTGGCATTCTTGCTCAGTTCAATAGTATGGAGCGAGGGTTAATTCGCAGTAGGATGGAGAGCGGCTACAATCATTTCAGGCGACAAGGAGGTAAGGTGGGACGGAAAGTTGGTTATCGTAAAAGCGCAGATGAAATGAAAACACAGTATTCCAAAGAGATTCAGTTGATAAAGAAGGGTATTTCGTTAAGAAATATAGCCGCAATCTGTGGGGTAAGTGTGAATACCCTTCAAAAAATCAAGAAAATTATTTAAAATATTAAATATAAAATTTGGTTTTTAAAAATAAAATTTGTATTTCTACACCAAAGAGTAATTCCACTCTTCAAAATAAAAATTAAAGTATGACGTAATAACAAATATTTGAATGTTTGTGCCTATGTGCATAGGTGGTCTAAGTTTCCCACGGCGAGCAAAAGTCCTGCAAGAATGACGCAGGAGCCGAAAGCGAATAAGAAGGAATATGATTCAATGTGTTTAATTATAAATTAAGCGATTATAAAGATGATTTACAGAAGATAGGTATCACGAGCGAAATAGATATGACAGTCATTATGGATTATCTGTATACTCTGGCGGGAATTGGTGCTGAGTATGTGAAAATAAAAGAGAATAGCAATTTAAAAGATGAATAGAAATGAACATAGTATAGGTGTAATTTGGACACGAGTGTCATCCAAGAAGCAGATGGATGAGGGTGGCAGTTTGGAGCATCAGCGAGATGTGTGCAGGAGGTATGCACAACGTTGCAATATAGAGGTTATCAAAGAGTACGGAGGATTTTATGAGAGCGCCAAGGTGCAAGGCAAGCACTTTAAACAGATGATTGCAGAGGTGAAACGCAATCGGCATATTAAATATCTTATTATCTATTCCTCTGATAGATTTGGACGTAATGGTGCAGAATCCATTAAAACGTCTGAGGAACTAAGGGCATTGGATATATATGTTATTGCAGCAACGCAGGAAATAGATGCTCGTACTCCTCAGGGAAAGTTCATGCGCAATTTCAATTTCATCGCGGCTGAGTTTGATAATGATGTGCGCCGAGAGAAATGTACCGCAGGTGTCAAGGCGAAGGTTGAGGCTGGCATTTGGTGCGGGAAGACACCTTTAGGCTATTATTCACAAGGGAAAGGTCGTCATACGCAATTCATTATCAATGAGCAGGGATGGCTATTGAAAAAAGCCTTTGAACTAAAAATGCAAGGTGTCAAAAACTGCAAAATTTTAGAATGGTTATCCAACAGAGGGGTGGAGATTAGCAAACAACAACTTCATAAAATCTTTGTCAATCCCTTCTATGCGGGGAAAATATCTCACAAGGCATTAGGGGATGCGGTGATAGATGGAAATCAGCCTCCTTTGATTACATGGAGCGAGTTTGAACGGGTGCAGTTGGCTTTGTCTGCAAGGACAGGACGATATGTTCATGATAGGGAGTCGCCTAAATTCCCTTTGTTGAAGCATGTATTTTGTGCAGAGGATCACACGGCATTTACCAAGTATACGACCAAGAACATTGATTATTATAAATGCAATGTGGCAGGTTGTTGCACAAACCGCAATGCAAAAGATATGCACCGCAAATATGCGGAGTTATTAGATGGATTTGCCTTACCCAAAACGCTTCGTCCCATCTTTGAAAAGGTCGTAAAGGATTATTTTGCACAGAGTTGCCATGAGCAGGTCAAAAATAGGACTTTGTTGACCAAGCAACTTTCAGAGATAACAAACAACATCAAGAAGGTGCAAATGAATCGAGCTATTGATGCGATTGATGATGAAATTTACCAGGGAGCAATAGCAGAATTGACTGAAAAGAAACTCAAAGTTGAAAGGGAGTTGGAGAAGGAAAACATAAAATTATCGAACTTTACGCACCATATCCATAAGGTGGTGTTAACTTGCTGTGAATTAGGGGATATGTGGCGTAACGGGACACTTGATATTTGTCAGCAGATTCAGCATTTGGCGTTTCCTGGAGGAGTTGAGTGGGATAAGTCAGTTCAAAATTATCGAACTCCTACCACTAATGAGGCGTTGAGTATAATGCGCAAATTTTCAGATGATTACATAAATAAAAATGAGGACAAAACTGCAAAAAATGCAATTTGTCCCCAAATGTGCGGATAAAGGTACTCCGATACAATAGAAACCTATCTGTATATCAGAATATTAAGCGAACTTTCAAGGCTTGGTTGTCGCCTTGCCCACCGGTTTTCTGCGCTGCGTTGCATCGCGTCTGTATCTTCCTGTCAGACAATGCAAAAATAGTAAAAATCCCGAAATTCTCCAAATGCGGAAAATTTTGCGGAAGCAGTCTGTATTTTGCTCTTTCTGTACGGCCTATCGTTCCCGTTATTGGGTCGGCACGACTTAAAAACCGAGCATTCGACGGCGGTAGTCGAACGTTTGCCTGTATTGCTTTTTCAGCTCCTTCGAAATGAACGAACGTTCCAGCAATTCATAGGTTAAAGGCTGGTCGGACAGGAACAGTTCGATTTCTTTCCTAACCACCTTTTCCGGAAGTCCAATGCGTCGTCCGAACTCCTCAAAGTCGGCGCGCCGGATGGTACGGGTGTCCGAGAAGGCCATACCTTCTCTGAATAACCCCTTGTCGAGGGCGAATATCCGGGGCTCCCGCAGTTGCAGCGCTGTATTGACAAGGTCATAGGCCGGGGAGAGCCGATACTCCCCGTTGTATTCGATCAGGGAAAAGTTTTTCAGATGGGCATCATCGTTCGACGTAACGAAATTGAACAGGATGAGCCGGAAAAAACGCTGGATGTCGACCAGGGCAGCTTTGACGTAGCGGTGGATGATCCCGGCGCACTCTTCGTAACTGGCCTTGTCGTATTTGTAGTTGGCTCCTGCGTTGTCTTTGGTATATCCCAGCAGGGCCGCGAAATCCTCCTGCTTGTATTTTCCCCGGTTATGTACATCGAACCGGCGCGTAATATATGCCGGTTCTTCGTTGTCGAAAAAACACAGGCCATTGGCTGCCGTCTCGATGCCGTATACTTGAGAAGCAATCTGCATTGTAACATGCTCATTGGCCGCGCAATACTCCCGATTGATGATGTGATAGCCGGTGGGCCGGGGTTTCAGAATGAACAGCCCCTGCTCCCGTTCACGGGCATACCGCAGCGTATCAAACTCGTCCATGACAACCGAGAATTTGGGCTGTGCCCCCGAGAGCGATATGCGTCCCACGTTTCTGATGGCGTCAAGGGCTTCCGGCGAATCCGCATCCGGGCTGGGCCCCGCAAAGATATGTGATACCTCCCGACCGTCGAACAGCGCCTTCCGTGCCGCTGGCGAGTAGGTGTCGTATCCCTTTTGCAGGGTTGACGGGCAGACGTTCAGTTTTGTCATGGCTCAATCGGTTTTACGGTAATGGCACCTACGGTGTCGAACTGGCAGGTGGCCAGCAGGATGCCGAAATCGTCCTCGGCATCTATGTGGAGCAGTTGGGACTGGATCTGCCGATTCTCTCCTTCGGAGAGCATGTTTGCAAATACGGGGAAGAGTACGTTCGAACGGTAGGGCTCGGCCTGGAGCGGAAGCGTCAGACTGACAGGTCCGCTCTTTTCGTTGAGCAGATAGGCCTTGTCGTAGGTGAAACAAAACGTGCGATTGTCCTCTTCGGTCAAAACTCCGGCTTTTATTCCGTGCAGGTAAACTTCACACCGTCTCATGGTTCAAATCCTTTAATTGAGCAACCAGTTGCAACCCGAGCACGTTGCATATTGCGAGCAGGGAGGTCATCCGCGGATTGCCCGCCCCCCGTTCCACGGCAACGACCGTATTGATGCTTACTCCGGCCAGATCGGCCAACTCCTGTTGCTTGATCTTCAACATGTGCCGGCGCTCCTTGATTTGTTTGCCCAATACGTTCATATTCGTATTATATTGTGATTTTATGCAAAAATAATGTTTTATATTGGTAAAAACAATTTATATTCACATTATATTGTGAATATGGCGCTTTTGTTATGGGCTTTGGCAAGATGCGTATATAAATCGCAATATATTGAGATTTCGGAGATGGAAGGCGATGGGGTGATTCTTGTTTTTGATGTTGTGTAATCTCGTTTTGTTTATATTTGTCTGTCGGTATCGGCGAATTATGGAATGGGTTAAGTCTATGAAAAAGGGGTGCATATCAGAATATCGGTCAGAGTCTGCGACTTCGGATCGGACAAAACAGCATGATTTGGAGTCCGATCACCGATCGGCAGCTTTGGTCGCGGCCATCCGGACCGGAGAAGTAAGCGGCGAGGCAATCGGATTCGATCCCCAACGGCATTTACTGCGGCTGAAAAAGCGGCGATCGGAGTAGCGATGTCGGTAGTTTATTGGAGATTTCCATAAATCTGGGATTCTGCAAATCTGTAAATCTCTACATCTTGGATTGAATATTTATCCTATTCCGGGATGATATGGGAGGTTGTTTCGACAGGTAGGAGATGATAAATTTAACCGCTTGTCTTTTTCTTTTTCTAATGAGATGAGTGAGTTTTGTGTTTCTGGCTGGATGCTTCTATTTTTTACTGATTGAGCAGGTAGGTGTTTTTGCGGTCGAATCCCCACTCAAAAAGATATTCGGCTCCTCCGATGTTGATCACAAATACGACCCGATTCCCTTTTACCCACTCGGCGTGGACAAAGCCAGAAATACTCTCTCCTGGATAAATTGTACTTCGTTTTAAATATCCCATTTTTTTGATATCCTGCTCATCTTGCAATGCTTGGCTGAAGTTGGCGATACGTTGTTGTGACGCCAGATTGGTTTGATAAGCGACCGTAGGATTATAGGTCGTTGTGGTATAAGAGGAATAACCTCCATTGGAACTATATCCATATGTGGTTGATGTAGCGTATCCGGCTCCGGCTGTGGCCATTCCTTCGCTCACGCCCATTAAGACTGCGGCCCAAGTCTGTGAACGGTTTACTTTTTTTAGATATGCATCACAAGACCAGATCGGTAAATCGTTTGTATTATTGTCTTCGTCTGCAGAATAGGCTATAATATCTGTTTCCGGTGTAAACTCAATCGGAGTGGTCGAATTATTCGATAAAATCAGGTCTATTCGGTGCCATTTCCCGTAATCACGAGTCACGGAACTTGTTAAAGCAATGGTAAGACCATTTTTATAATAAACTTCCCACGGCGTCCCATCTCGGTAGTCGATGAATCGTTCCGCAATAGACGGAGTTTCCCAAACGGGCATGTCGTCGGCCATGCGGAATTTGAGTGTATTGCCTTGCGGGTCTGTCAGCAGATAATAATCGTGGAGCGGGATTCCATCGTTGTATTCCACAATCTGGCATGAACCATCTTCATTATAGGTCTTGTGAAGCCCTGACAACTTCCCGGCCAGGTAACAGGCTTCGATTTTCAGTTCTCCGCTTTCGTCGTATTGCTGGTAACTGCCGTTGAGTTGTCCGTTTGCATAGTGCTTTTTCTCGAAGGTCTTCCCGCTCTTGTAATAGCTATTGTTTTCGCCGTCGAAGAGGGTTCGGCTGTCGTCCAGCGAATCGATACGGAGGAAATATCCTTCGCTTCGCAGCTCTCCGGTGAGATAGAAATCTTTGTACTCTTTGCGGGCTGTCGAGTCTGCCGGATAAAGTGCGATGCGCAGATATTCGGCAAATACGGGATTTGCTGCGCTTTTCCCCGATCGATTGTAATAGATGGAGTCGATCCGGTCCTGACGCTCTTGTGCCGAAACGCCTCCAATAGTCAGTAAGGTTAGTATACCAAGTAAAATTCGCTTCATGTTTTTAGCAATTGGAGCCGGTCGGGATTCTTTGTTTGTGGAATTTGGGTTCCCGACGTGTCTGTGGTGTCTATTCTGTCATGTAAAAATAAGAAATTAAATTGGAAAAACTGAGAGATGAAGTTATTTTCCTAGAAATAGGTGATTCATGGATATTTTTGGTAAATTTGTATAATATATACGGATACTGACCGGACAATTGAAGAATCAAAATGCATTCGTGTTGGTGAAAGTGAGTTGTCCGGAAAAGATTTGAAGCATGGCAAAGAAACAACTGAAAGAGAAAAGTATTGAGGAGACTTTGTGGGAGTCGGCCAACAAACTGCGGGGATCGGTGGAGCCGTCGGAGTACAAACATGTGGTGTTGAGCCTGATATTCCTCAAATATGCATACGACCGCTTTGTAGAGCGGCGCGATGAGCTGATTGCCGACGGCAAGTCGGCTTTCGTGGATCAGGCGGTGTTCTATAATGCCCGGAATGTTTTCTATCTGAACGAAATCAGCCGATGGGACTACTTGATTGAAAATGCCAAACAGAACGACATTGCCATCAAGATCGATGCGGCTTTGGCGCAGGTCGAGAAGGACAATCCTTCCTTGCGGGGAGCCTTGCCCAGCAACTATTATTCGGGGCTGGGGCTCGACCGCACTAAACTGGCGAGTCTGCTCGATGTGATTGGCAAGATCGATACCCTCAAGGACAAGGAACACGACCTGATTGGCCGCGTCTACGAATATTTCCTGGGCAAGTTCGCAATTGCCGAGGGCAAGGGAAAAGGCGAATACTATACGCCCAAGACCATCGTGAATCTGATTGCCGAAATGATCCAACCCTACCGTGGAAAGATATACGACCCGTGCTGCGGCTCGGGCGGTATGTTCGTGCAGAGCATGAAGTTCATCGAGGCACACCACGGCAACCGGAAAGATATCTCCGTCTATGGCCAGGAATATACCAATACGACCAACAAACTGGCGAAGATGAACCTCGCCATCCGTGGCATTGCCTGTAATCTGGGCGAGAAGGCAGCCGATACGTTCCACGACGATCAGCACAAGGATTTGAAGGCCGATTTCATCATGGCCAACCCTCCGTTCAACCAGAAAGACTGGCGGGCCGATAACGAGCTGACCAAGGACCCTCGCTGGCAGGGGTATGACGTACCGCCCACGAGTAATGCCAATTACGGTTGGATTCTGAATATCGTCTCGAAACTCTCGGCAAACGGCATGGCCGGATTCCTGCTGGCCAACGGCGCGTTGAGCGGCGACGGTACGGAGTTGAATATCCGCCGTCAACTGCTGAAAAACCATTTGGTCGAGGCCATCGTGATTTTGCCGCGCAATATGTTCTATTCCACCGACATCAGCGTCACCCTGTGGATTCTGGCCCGCAACCGCAAGGCCCGCACCGTTGAGCAGAACGGCGAACTGGTTAAATACCGGGATCGCGAAAATGAGGTGCTGTTTGTCGACCTCCGCCAGTGGGGCGAGCCTTTCGAAAAGAAGTACATCCAGTTTTCGCAGGAGCAGATTGCCCGTATTGCCGAGAACTTCCACAACTGGCAGCGTGAAGGCTACGAACAGACCTATCGGAATGTTCCGGAGTATTGCTACTCGGCAACACTCGACGAGATTGAAGCCAAAGGGTGGTCGCTTGTCCCCAGCAAATACATCGAGTTTGTCAATCGGGATGAAACGGTCGATTTCGAGACCCGGATGACGGAACTGCGTAACGAGTTGAACCGCCTGCTGCAGGCCGAAACGGAGAGTCGCCGCGAATTGGCAAAGGTCTTTACGGATTTGGGCTTCCCGCTTGACGTTCTCCAGCAAAACGACGCCGCCCATGAATAGAAGTGATTATAAGCGGCTGGGAGATTACATCCGGGAGGTGGATGTCCGGAATCGGGATTTGGCGGTAACGAATCTGCTTGGTGTGAGTATATCGAAAGAATTTATTCCGTCGATAGCCAATACCATTGGGACGGATATGTCATCATATAAGGTCGTTCGGCCCAATCAGTTTGCGTATGGCCCGGTTACATCTCGGAACGGGGATAAAGTATCCATTGCATTGTTTCACGGCGACGGATGTGCCATTATATCACAAGCATATATCGTTTTCGAGGTCCAAGATGAGGAAACCCTTATGCCGGAATATTTGATGATGTGGTTCCGGCGACCCGAATTCGACCGATATGCGCGATTCCATTCGCACGGCAGTGCCCGGGAGATATTTGATTGGGATGAACTGTGCGATGTTCTGCTGCCGGTTCCGTCGATAGAGCGTCAGCGGGCGATGGTTGCGGAATATGAGACGTTGTCGCGGCGTATCGACCTGAATCGTTCGATGATTGCGCAGCTGGAGGCCACGGCGCAAACGCTTTACCGCAAGATGTTTGTGGACGACATCGACCCCGAGCATCTCCCCGCCGGCTGGCGAATGGGAACATTGGGAGAAATTGCGGATTTTAAGAACGGCAAAGCTGTTCAAAAAGGATTGGGTAACATTCCGATTTATGGTGGAAATGGAATAGTTGGATATTGCAGCGCATCCAATGCTAAAAATGTAATAATCATTGGGCGAGTAGGCATTAACTGCGGAAGTATATTTTTAGAGACTAAAGATTGTTGGGTGAATGATAATGCGATAATTGGAATTGCTCATTCCGATTTGTCTTATTATCTTTATCAAACAATCAACAGAATGGATTTGAATAGTCAAAGTGAAGGATCCGGCCAGCCATTGCTTACACAGGCGATTTTGAATAATCAAGAATGTGTAATCCCTCCCCAAGATATTGCAGTTACATTCAATACCAGAATAGAATGTGTTTATAAATACCTCGAAACACTGAACGAAGAACAATCAATACTAACCGAATTACAGTCTTTGCTATTGGCAAAGATGGGACGATAAAATATGAAATTATGTATACAGGATTTAATTTAGAAAACATCTCTGTTCCTGAAATTCACTTAACAAAAGAATGGGATGTTTTATTTAGTGAGTATAAGAGAAAAATGCATTCCACTCTTCATGAGTATACTACTCAGAATGGGATGATTGATGGGAAGAAAATTCAAGATGATTGGTTCCCGGAAGTTAAGGCAAATATATTTATATCACATTCACATGCTGATGAGCCGAAGGCTATTAATTTAGCTCGTTGGCTATATGATCGTTTTGACCTCGTAGCCTTTGTTGACTCATGTGTATGGGGATATGCCGATGAGCTACTCAAAGAGATAGACGATAGGTATTGCTGGAATAGTGATAGAAATAGTTATATCTATGAGAGGAGAAATTATTCGACAAGTCACGTTCATATGATGCTCATGACTGCTTTGAATAAAATGATTGATAAAACGGAATGTGTATTCTTTTTGAATACAAAGAATTCGATTTCATTGGCAAATATAGAAAGCGAGACTTTGTCTCCATGGATTTATGGTGAGATTGAAATAACAAGGACAATACGAAAGCAAACTCCCGAGAGAGAAGAAACCCGAACTTATTCAAAGGGGGGAATGCTTGAAAGGCTAGGTTCTGGACTGAACATAAAATATCCTGTGGATATATCTCATTTTAATTCCATTGATATGGGTATATTGACGACCTGGAACAGATGTGAAAGAAAAGGAACCGATGCTTTAGATGAATTATATAAAATAACAGGCTTAATTCCTCATAGGGTATGACTTCAGAACAAATTAAACACTTGGAATTTATTCAAGGCATAATTAATCGGATGAATTCCAACTCCTTTTCAATAAAAGGATGGACTATAACGATTGTATCTGCGTTATTGGCTTTGTATGCAAGTAGTTCAAATGTAACATACATATTCATTGCCATTATGCCAACTATTTTATTTTGGTTTTTAGATGCATATTATTTACGGCAGGAACGAAGATTCAGAGGCTTGTACAAGGATATTGTCAATAATGGAGAATCGGTTAAATTATTTGATATGCCTATTAAGAATTACAACAATGGTGAATTTTCCTATTGTTGTGTATTCTGGTCAAGGACCATTGCTCCATTGTATGGATTGATTAGCATTGCATTGTTAATCATTGGCCTGGTTCTGAAGTGCAATATTATTATCTGTTGTAATTGTTGTTAGGTCATGTCAAAAATATTTATATCATATAAATACGCTGATGCTGATGTTAGACCGTTAAATCATAAATGGTTTACTACGGCACGTGATTATGTCGATGAGCTTCAAGATTTGATAGGAGAGGAACACATCAATAAAGGAGAAAAGGATGGTGAGGATATGAGTGTATTGGAAGATACAACGATTCAATCCATTTTGGGAGATAAAATATACGACAGTACGATTACCTTGGTATTGATATCTCCAAATATGAAAGATCCTAATCTTCCAGAAACAGAACAATGGATTCCTTGGGAAATATCATATTCTTTGAGGGAACAATCTAGGAATGGGCGAACAAGCAAAACAAATGCAGTTATGGCAATTGTACTCCCGGATGCAAATGGTCGCTATGATTATTACATAGAGGAACATACATGTCCTTATTGTAATACTCGAACATTGTATACGAATAGATTATTTAAGATCTTGAGTTGTAATATGTTTAATAGATATCGTCACACATATTCTACCTGTCCGCATCATGATGTGAATAATCGACCGGAGACTGGTGAATGTTCATATATTCCTAGTGTTAAATGGGATGATTTCGTCAGTGATATAGAAGAGAATTTGGATAGAGTGCTGGAAATTCAAAAGAATATAGCTGATTATGATATTAAAAAAAATCTAAAAACACTAGTCGAGTAAATTAATTAGCTCTTGTTATAGATTCCTTTTTATTATGCCCCACTTCAACGAACATGCCCTCGAGATGTCCATTATGGCGCTTTTCCAGCAGGAGGGTTATATCTATACAAACGGTGAAGAGATTCACAAGGAGGTGAGCGATGTCTTGCTGCGTGACGATTTGCGGGCCTATCTCCGCGGTCGCTACGGCGAGGCCGGAATCTCACCGCTCGAAATCGAGCGTGCCGTGGCCAAACTCACCGCCAACGTGGGATTCTCGTTGTATGAAAACAATCTGCACACCTATCGGCTGATGGTCGAGGGGTTTTCGTTGAAGCGTGACGACAGCTCGCTGCCCGATTTGTATGTCGAACCGATTGACTTTGGTGAGAAGAGTCTGTCGAACAACATTTTTCGGGCTGTCAATCAGCTGGAGATTAAAGGGGCGGAGACCCGCATTCCCGACGGGATTGTCTATGTGAACGGTTTGCCGGTGGTTGTGCTGGAGTTCAAAAGCGCCGTCAAGGAGGAGACAACCATCATGGATGCCTATCGGCAGCTGACGGTGAGGTATCGGCGGGATATTCCCGAGCTGTTCAAATACAATGCGTTTGTCGTTATCAGTGACGGTGTGAACAACAAATATGGCTCGCTGTTCGCTCCCTACGACTTTTTCTATGCCTGGCGCAAGGTTCACTCCGAAGAGCGGGCTCTTGACGGCATCAACTCGCTGAAGACGATGATGCAGGGGCTGTTCCGGCGAGAGCGTCTGTTGAGCGTGCTGAAAGACTTTGTCTTTTTTCCGGATTCGTCGAAGGATGAACGGAAGGTCGTTTGTCGTTATCCGCAATTCTTCGCCGCGCACAAGCTGTTTGAGAATATCCGTCTGCACTCCAAACTCCGCCCGGACGGGGATGGCAAAGGTGGCACCTATTTCGGCGCGACGGGGTGCGGAAAGAGTATCACGATGCTGTTCCTGTCGCGGATGTTGATGCGGAGCCGGGAGTTCGCCAGTCCGACAATCGTACTGATAACGGACCGCACGGATTTGGACGACCAGCTGTCCAAACTGTTCGGCACGGCCAAGCGGTTTATCGGAGATGAGTGCGTGGTGGAGGTGGAGAGCCGGGAGAAGTTGCGCGAACATCTGGCCGGCAGGACAAGCGGAGGTGTGTTCCTCACCACCATTCACAAATTTACGGAGGATACGAGTCTGTTGTCGGAGCGGGCCAACATCATTTGCATTTCCGATGAGGCGCACCGCTCGCAAACCAATCTTTCGTTGCAGGTCAGGCAGACGGACAAGGGTGTCAAGCGTAATTACGGATTTGCCAAGTACCTGCACGATTCGCTGCCGAATGCGACTTATGTCGGTTTTACGGGAACGCCGATTGATGCTACGATCGACGTGTTCGGCGAGGTGGTCGATGCCTATACCATGACCGAATCGGTTGCGGACGGCATCACGCGGCGGATTGTTTACGAAGGTCGCGCGGCAAAGGTGTTGCTCGACCATGCCAAACTCAAAGAGATAGAAGCGTACTATAAACAGTGCGCCGAGGAGGGGGCGAACGAATATCAGATTGAGGAGAGCAAGAAGGCCGTTACGAAGATGGAGCGGATTCTTGGGGATGCTGATCGTCTGCAGGCTGTGGCCGAAGATTTTATTGCCCACTATGAGAATCGGGTTGCCGAAGGCAGCACGGTAGAGGGGAAGGCCATGTTTGTCTGCGCGAATCGGACGATTGCATTTGACCTCTATCGGAAGATTATTGCCTTGCGTCCCGAGTGGGTGCAGCGACCCGAGCCGGAACCGGTTTCAGAAGGGAGTGATGTCGGCGAGGGGCAGGAGCGTCCTATCGAAAAGATCAAGCTGATCATGACCCGCAACAAGGACGATGAACCGGCGTTGTACGATTTGTTGGGTACGGATGAAGACCGTAAGGTATATGCCGAAGCATTCAAAAAGCCCAAGTCGAATTTCAAGATTGCGCTGGTTGTCGATATGTGGACAACGGGTTTTGACGTGGATTGTCTCGATACGATGTACATTGACAAGCCCCTGCAGCAGCATACGCTGGTGCAGACCATTTCGCGGGTCAACCGGGTCTATCCCGGAAAAGAGAAGGGCCTGGTGGTGGACTACATCGGCATCAAGAACAATATGAACATTGCGTTGCGACGCTATGCGCAGGGAGATGTCGGACAGGATTCGGTCGAGAATGTCGAACAGTCGATTACGCTGGTCAAGGATGAGCTGGATATCATTCGGCGCATGTTCGGTGAATTTGATTATTCGGTTTTCACGACGGGAACACCTTTGGAGCAGCTCGATTGTTTAAATCGGGGCGCGGAGCTCATGCAAAGGACCAAAGAGCAGGAGAATCTGTTTATGGGCCACGCCAAAAAGTTGAAGTCTGCGTTCAATTTGTGCAGCAACAGTGATCAGATCAGCGATGCCGAACGTGAAGAGATCCACTATTTCTGCGGAGTCCGCTCGGTCATCTATAAATTGACGATGGGCGAATCTCCCGATGCTTCGCAGATGAATCGTCGTGTCAGTGAAATGATTGAGGAGGCCATACAGTCGGAAGGGGTGGAGGAGATAATTCAGATCGGGAACGATAAGGATAATCTGGATGTGTTGAGTGAAGAATATATGGAACGACTGAGTCGCTTGAAACTCCCGAATACGAAGGTCAAGTTGATGGAGCGTTTGTTGAAGACAGTGATTACCGAGTTCAAGAAGGTGAACAAGGTTCGTGGAGTCGATTTCTCAAAGCGATTGAATGCGTTGGTCGAGAAGTACAACAGCCGTAAGGATAGCGCCATCTTTGCCGATGAGGTCTTGACCGAGGTGGCAAATCAGATGGCCGATTTGTTAAAGGAACTGAACAAGGAGAAGAAATCGTTCCTGGATTTGGGAATCAGTTATGAAGAGAAGGCCTTCTATGATATTCTTGAGGCGATAGCCAAACAATTCGGGTTCGAATATCCAAAGGAGAAAATGCTTCAGCTGGCTGCGGCGATCAAGAAGATTGTGGAGGATAAATCCAAGTACACGGACTGGGCTGCCAGAGATGACATAAAGGCCGAGCTTAAAATGGATTTGATACTCGTTTTGGCGGAATATGGTTATCCTCCCGTGACAAACGATGAGGTATACAAAGAGATTTTGGAGCAGGCTGAGAACTTTAAGCGTTATAACGGTTGAGAACGCTATTGTCTCTTTTTACGATCGTGTTGAACGGATGCGGTCAATCACTTTTGTTACATGGCTCGGATAATGCCCCGCAAAGTATTCATAAATTTGAGGATCTCCAGTAAAAAATTGTGATACGAATTCAGACCATACGGAGACAGGAATATCTCCGTCTATTCTGAATAATTTGATTGAACGGGGTTTTATCTGCTTGTCATTCTTTCGGTTGAAAGTTAGATCGTACCCTTTTCGTAAATCAATCTCTTTTGGTAAATAGAGATGAATCGCTCCATCCATATGGCAGAATGTTCGCCTTCTCAAATCGTATTGAGCGTGAATATATCGAACCGGATGATAGATGATTCCATTCGATTCTATTGTTACATACTCTTTTTTTAATTCTTCGGCCTGAAATGTTTTTAGGTCATTGCTTTCGGACCAAAGAATATCCAATTTTAGAACCTCACCAAAAAAATTATCATAAAGGTCCGGAATATCTGGTGGCGGGGCCAAAGCTATTGATCCATTGCCTGTTTGTGCAATATCTGTTGAGAATCGAGCACCATACCAGATATCTCGTTCTATACATACACTATTATCCACATTAATACGAACACGGTCGCTATCCAATGCAATACATTTATCGATTCCGGGTAGATCCAATTGCCAGAACCTTTCAACAAACCGAGGTGCAAAATTGTTTATCGGATTATAATTCCTTCGAAATAAAGGATGCGCCATCGGCATGTAGGCGTCAGCGTAATAGAACCCGGTTATATGTGGCCGTTTGGTAAAACTGTTTAATAGCTTGTTTTCATGGAATAAGCCATCTTTGGTTGGTTGTAAACAGGATAAAGATTGCAAAATGTTGGGATACTCTACATAGTAGCCAATGGTGTGTATATAGTGAAAGTTTTTCGCTTCCAGAATAATGTCCCTTTTTTTGCAATACTTTGAAAACGAATGAATCAGGTCTCTGTTCTTATTTAATTCTTCTTGCTCTATTTCTTGTAGCATGATTGCTGTCTGTGTTCTGATATCGTCCATTTTGTAGGCTCAATTCTTTTTGTGACAAAAATAATTCTCGGGATTTTTGTTAACAAATCGTTTGTAATTATTCTCGTCTTAAAACGGCTGAATCCGAGTAGTTTTTTAGGCAAAAGGATGGCTGTTTAACGCCGTCGTCCGCGGCGTCTGCGCTGTTGTTCCTGCTGGGTTTGTTCCGCCTCGTCGGGATCAAACCTCGGACGCAGCAGGTCGTCCAGCAGATAGCTGAACGAGGGTGTCAGGGTCGGAGCCGATTGTCGTTCGGAAGCAAGCGCCTGTCGGCTGTTCCGTTCCAGTGCGGTGTCGATTTTCGAATAGCTGAACTGCCGGTCGATCTTCGAACCGTTGAACGGGTAGCCGTTTTTGGCAAACACGACACCCTGCACGTCGGAGGTGCCTCCGCGCATCCGGAACTCCGTAGCGATTCCCTCGCGGTGCAGGGCCGCCGTCAGCTCCTCCCAGTTGCGGCAGCGGGGGACGGTATCGCACAAGGCATGGTAGATTTCATATTTTGTCTTGTCCGGTTCGCGCAGCCGGTACTCCTTGACCTGCTCCTTGCCCGATGCAAAGTAGAGTCCGTAACGGGCGGTCAGTTGCTTGCAGAGCCGCTCCGAACGGTAGCGGTCGTTGCGGTCGGAGATCGTCCGTCCGTCGTTGCCCACGCGGTTGAAGAGAATATGCAGGTGGGGATGTTCCCGGTCGCGGTGGCGGACAATGATAAGTTGTGTATCCTTGATCCCCATCCGGTCCAGATACTCCACCGCAATGGAGAGCAGCAGCCGGTTGTCCAACCGGGCGGCATCCCGGGGCGAAAAGGAGAGTACGACGTGTCCTACGGGTTTCGAGACTCTGGGATTTTGCGCAGCCTGCCGTTCGAATCCGCGGATGATGGAGGGCGTGTCCTTGAACAGAACGCCCATCCCGGCCAGGCAATCGGCGCCCTTCCCTGGTCCGAAAATGTATTGGACGGCTCCGCCGAAGGAGCCGCCTTTCGAGAGTTTGGCAATCATGGCAGTTTGTCGATTCGGGTGAGCAGCGCATCAATTCGGTCGACCAACGCCGCCAAAGTGGCGGTATCGCGTCCGTACCCGGCCACATGCGCCATGCGGGCGAGTTGGTTGAGGTTGTTCGCCATGCCGGTGAGCTGCCGCAGCAGGGTGAGCATCTCGGGAGTCATCCGGGCGCGGACGATGCTCCGGGCAAGGGCGCGCCGGGCGTATTCGGCACACACGAGACCGGCGACCCGTGCCTTGCGGCACAGGGCGTCGTAATCAGTCTCGGTCAGGCAGACGACCAGCCTTCGTTTGAGTCGTTCCGTTTCGGGTTTGGGAGGGCGGCCGCCTTGCGGGCGGTTCGGATTCTTCGGACTTTTCATCTGTGTAAGTATAATAGACCAGCGGGATGGATTCGGGAGGTTTCGAGTGTCTCGAAACATAAACTTGCTTTTATTACAACTCGGAATCTCCCTCCGCGGCTGCCGAAGCCAGTTTTTCGCCGAAAGCCTCCATTTCACGGCCGATCACCGTCTCGGAAAATTTGGCGTAATGGCGGGTCATGTTGGTGTTCGAATGTCCGAGGATCTTGGCCAGCACGTCTATCGGCATTCCGTATTCGACCGCCATGCAGGCGAACGTATGGCGGGCGCAATGCGTGGTCAGCACCTTGTCGATGCCGCAGACGATGGCGATCTCCTTCATAAAGGCATTCATCTTCTGGTTGCTCGGCAGGGGCAGCACCCGTCCGCGGGCCTGGCAGACAGCGTCGTGCTCGTAGCGGCGGAGGATTTCCAATGCCATCGGGAGCAGCGGAATGCGGCTCATTACGGCAGTCTTTTCGCGCGGCTTGTGGATCCACCAGCGCCCTTCGTCGTCGCGCGAGATGTGTTCGCTTCGCAGGTGGTCGGCATCGGCGAAGGCCAGTCCCGTAAGGCAGCAGAAGACAAAAACGTCACGGATACGGGCCAGCCGATGGTCGAGTTGCTTGCGGGTCAGGATTTCTAGTTCGCGGGCCGTGAGGTGCTCTTTGGCCTGCGCCTGATCCTCCTTGAGTTTGTAGTAGCGGAAGGGATTCTTGGCAATCCATTCGTTGCGCAGGCAGTAGAGTACGAAGTTGCGCAGACAATCCATGACGGCCACGGCTCCGTTGTGGCGGCAGCGGTGTGCCGTTTGCAGGAAGAGGCTGAATCCGTCGAGAAATTCGTAGTTCATCCGCTCGACGGGAATATCCTCCTCCGGGCCGCGCTGGGCAAGGTACTGTTTCAGATAGCGCAGCAGCCGTTCGTACTTGTCGGCTGTCCGCTGAGTGATGCGCACGCCGACCTCTGCCTGCCGTCGTTGGACGTAGTCGCCCAACCCCGCGATCAACATCATGGTGTGTTTGAGCGGGTTGAAGTAACGCTGTTTGATTTGCAGGGCATTGGCCTCGAAACCTTCGGCAAGCAGTTTGCTGCGGATGTCGAGAATCTGTACACGGAATTCGTCAAGCATCTCGTTGATCTTCACGGATAGGCGGCTGGTCCCCATCATCCGTTCTTTTCGCTGGCTCCACAACTCGGGTCGTCCCTCGCAGTTGAAATAGATCTCTTGACGGAAACTGCCCGTTGTAATTCGGGCATAAATGGTTGCGAATCCGTCTTTTTTCGTTCTTCCCTTTCGCATCAGGAAGAGAATCCTGAAACTCTCTTGTCTCATGGTTTTGTAAAATTTAGAGGTTAACAAAACGCTGACAAGAAAAATCTATTGCGGTGCAAAACGCAGCAGTTCAGTGTATTATGAGCAAAAAAGGTGGCAGTTTACTCGCCCGGCTCCCGATTTGCCCCCTTTGCCACCAAATTGCCACCCGAAGGTTTTCGGAGAAATACTTTTCGGTGGCGGAGGTTGGGGTGCTGGCCAATCTGGTCAATTTGTTGATATACAACTGTTTTGCTTTGTTTTGCATCCGGGTTTCCACAAAAAAGGAGCCTCAGCGAAGGCTCCTTTGTGCGGATAAAGGGACTCGAACCCCCACGCCGTAAGGCATCAGATCCTAAGTCTGACGTGGCTACCAATTACACCATATCCGCTCTGTCACACAAAGGTAGATATTTTTTCACAATTCACAATCCCGGACTCCCTTTTATCCGGCTTTTTTGGTTACTTTTGTGCGTAATTTGATGCAATGCCGCAACTCGTAACACTTGTTCTTACGCCCAAGCAGGCCGCCGATGCGAAAACATATACCGCTTTGGCCGCCCGCCGCATGGGCCTGCGCGAGGATGAAATCGCCCTCGTCAGGGTCGTCAAACGCTCGATTGATGCCCGTCAGCGGCAGGTCAAGGTCAACCTCTCGCTCGAAATCTACGTCGATCGCGAACCCCGTCCCGAGCCGGTTCATTTCGATTATCCGTCGGTCGTGGGCCGCACCGAGGTGATCATCGTCGGATCGGGGCCCGCCGGTCTGTTCGCGGCGCTGCACCTGATTGAACTGGGGCTGCGCCCCGTCATCCTCGAACGCGGACGCGACGTCTCGGCCCGCAAACGCGACATCGCCCAGATCAACCGCAACGGAGCCGTCAACCCCGAATCGAACTACGCCTTCGGCGAAGGAGGTGCCGGCACCTTCTCCGATGGCAAGCTCTTCACCCGCAGCAAGAAACGCGGCGACTACAACAAGGCGCTCCAGACGTTGGTCTTCCACGGTGCCAACCCCGAGATCCTCTTCGAGGCGCATCCCCATATCGGAACCGACAAACTGCCGCGCATCATGCAGAACATCCGGCAGACGATCCTCGATGCCGGCGGCGTGTTCCGCTTCGAGAGCCGGGTGACCGATCTGAAGATCGACCACGGCCGGGTACGCGGCGTCTGGTGCGGTGACGAACGGATCGAAGGGGCAGCCGTTATCCTGGCCACGGGCCATTCGGCCCGCGACATCTACGAACTGCTGCACCGGCGCGGGGTGCGTCTCGAGGCCAAACCCTTCGCCATGGGGGTGCGCATCGAACACCCGCAGGCGCTCATCGACTCGATTCAGTATCATTGCCCGACGCGCGGCGAATATCTCCCGGCGGCCTCCTATTCGCTGGTCAGCCAGGAGGCCGGACGCGGTGTCTACTCGTTCTGCATGTGTCCCGGAGGATTCATCGTTCCGGCCATGACCGATGCCGCGCAGTCGGTCGTCAACGGCATGTCGCCCAGCGGCCGCACCTCGCCCTATGCCAATTCCGGACTGGTCACCGAGGTGCGTCTTTCGGATTTCGAACACCTGCGTCCCGAGTGGGGCGAGTTGGCCGGGCTGCGCTTTCAGCAGCAGTTCGAGGAGCTGGCGCGACGCGAAGGGGGCGAGCATCAGATCGCTCCCGCACAGCGTGTGGCCGATTTTGTCGCCGGACGGGCCAGCAAGTCGCTGCCCGCAACCTCCTATATTCCCGGTATCATCCCGTCGCGGCTCGACCGCTGGATGCCCGATTTCATTGCGCAGGGGCTGCGCCACGGTCTGGAGACCTTCGGGCGCCGCATGCGGGGTTACGTGACCAACGAGGCGATTGTCGTGGGGGTAGAGTCGCGTACGTCGACGCCGGTCCGCATTCCGCGCGACGCGGCGACGCTCATGCATCCCGAGGTCGAGGGGCTCTTCCCGGCGGGCGAGGGGGCCGGTTATGCCGGCGGCATCATCTCGGCGGCGCTTGACGGCGAGCGGATCGCCGACCGGGTGCGCGAGTTCATCCGATAAAACCGATAAAAACAGCTATGATCATGGATCCGAAGGTAAGCGTTATTGTCCCGGTCTACAACGTCGAGGCCTTTCTGGCCCGGTGTCTGGACAGTATTCTCGCACAGACGCTGCGCGAGATCGAGGTTATCTGTGTCGACGACGGAAGCGTGGATCACTCGGTCGAGATTCTGAACCGCTATGCGGCACAGGATGTGCGGGTGCAGGTGGTGACGCAGGAGAATCGCGGTGTCGGAAGTGCCCGTAACCGGGGGTTCGACCGGGCCCGCGGGGAGTATGTACTCTTTCTCGATTCCGATGACTGGATTGATCCGGCTTATTGCGAGGCGCTCTGTGTGGCGGCGCAGCGATCGGGAGCTGATGTGGCCTGTGCGTCGATCTGGCAGGTTCGGCCGTCCCGCTCGAAGTGGAAGATCCGCTACACGGAGGCCCGCGAAATCTCCTCGGTGGAGGAGCGTTTCCGCATTTGTCGCTGTCCGCCCGATTTTTATGTGATGAACAAACTGTTGCGGCGCGAGACGCTGTTGCGGTTGGGGCTGCGCTTCCCCGAACAGGTCTATTACGAGGATGTTGCCTATGTGATGCGTTTGCTCGGTGAATGCGACCGGGTGGTGACGGTGCCCGGGGTGGCCTACCACTACATGTACAATCCTGCGTCGATTACCAAAAGCCGGCAGACTCCCAAAAAACAGCGCGACAAGTACGAGGCGCAGCGTGCCTTCGTAGCCTATGCCGATCGGATCGGCCTTCGCCTGGACTCCAGGTATCGGAGTGTGACACGACGCATGTATCTCTTTTGCGGATTGACGCTGCTCAAGCAGAAGGAGTGTGACGGCGTTCGCACCTGGCGCTTGTTTGATCTTATTCCCGTCTGGCGCAGCCGGATTTGTTAATACCGGGTCGGCCCCCCCCCTTGTGGCGTTTTGACCGGTTGGCGACGGGACCCTTACAGATACTGGTCGAGCCCCTTTTCGCAACGGATCTTCTTCTCGGTGCGTGTCACCAGACCGATGGCCCGGTTTTCCGTGTCGTTCTCCTGCGACGAGCGCGCATGGTGGATATGGAAGACAAATCCGGCAAATTTCAGCGTCTGCCGTGTGCAGTGGTTGTTCCGCAGCCGGATGACAAGCTCCGCGTCTTCGTATCCCCAGCCGATCATTGTCTCGTTGTAACCGTTGACGGCGACGAGATCTTCGCGCCAGAAGGCCATGTTGCAACCGCGCAGACGGTCGTTTTCCCGATTCCGGAAAAGGGGGGTCAGGGCCGGGATGTAGAGGGCGTTGAGCCAGTGCTTGACTCCGGGCGTATACCACGCTACCTTCGGATTGCCGCTGCAAAGCATCCGTCGGGCGAGCCGCTCGTCGATCATGGCGCGGCTTCCCACGACAAAGGTCCCTTTGCGGGCGAAGGCCGCATGGTCGCGGATGAAGTTGCGGTGGAGAATGACGTCGCCGTCGATCTGGACGATGTAGTCGCCCTCGCACGCCGCGATGGCCTTGTTACGGATCACCGTGAGGCGGAAACCGTCGTCTTCGTGCCAGATATGCTTGACGGGGCAGGGCAGTGTCCGCGCAAACGCCTCGACGACCCGGCGGGTGGGTTCGCCCGAACCGTCGTCGGCGATGACCACCTCGAAGGGCGGCGTACGTTGTGCGGCGACACTCTTCAGACAGAGGGTCAGGGCTTCGGGCCAGTTGTAGGTCGAGATCAGAAGGGAGACTTTCATCGGCAGGTCAGATATTGATGATTTTCGAGGCGATCCAGATCCAGACGCCGTTACGGAAGCGGAAGACCCACGGCGAACGCTTGGCAACCTTGCGGTCGCGGTCGTCGCGCAGGAACTCCGGCTGCACGATGTTGCGATACTCCTCGTAGGCGGGGTAAACGTACATCAGCGCCAGCCGGATGTCGTCCGGTTTCCAGCAGTGGCGCAGCATGTTGCAGCAGTGGGAGAGGTGGACGCGGATTGTCAGATAGCGGTTCTCGCGGTCCAGACGGTTGTACATCTTGTAGAGCCGGCGGTAACACGACAGCTTCTCCTCCTTGGGCATCTTGCTGCGCATGACGCTCGTGTTGAGGATACGGTAGTGGTAGGTTTTCAGGTTGCTGACCCGTACGTGGTTGACATACTGGCAGTATTCGGCCGTGAAGAGCTCGTCCTCATGCAGACGCATGCCTTCGTTGAAGCGAATCGCGTGGCGTTCGATGATCTCCCGGTTGAAGATCTTGTTCCAGGTCCAGCCGAAGAAGGTCTGACGGCGCAATTGGGCGAAGATCCGGTCGCACGCTTCGCCCGAGGCCTCCTCCTCGGCAAGTTGGAGGTCGTACGAAATGAAGGCGTTGGTGAAGGTGATGTCGGTTTTGCCCAGCCCCGAACCTACGAGATTTTCTAGGTGGTTGGGTTCGACCCAGTCGTCGGCATCGATGAAGGCCACGAAGTCTCCCTTGGCCTGTGAGAGTCCGTAGTTGCGTGCGGCACTGGCTCCCGGCTTTTGGCAGTGGTAGAGTTTGATCCGCGGATCGCGCTGCATGTATTGCCGGCAGATTTCGACGGAGCGGTCGTTGCTGTTGTTGTCGATCAGCAGCAGCTCGAAGTCTGTCCACGTCTGTCGGAGAATGCTTTGCAGGCACTCTTCGAGATACTTCTCGGCGTTGTATATCGGTGTGATGATCGAGATCAACATAAATGGTTTTACTGGCAGTTGTTTGCGAGGTTTTGGGGCGGGCCTTTTTTCGGGCGGTCGGATTTTCGATCGCCGTGCGGGCGGCTTGGCTCGGAGCCTTTCGTGTGGAGGTTGTTGGGTCGGCGGCTTTTTACCGGGGTTCGTCCGGAAGTCCGTCTTCGGAAGAGGCCGGCTCGGCGTGGATCCTTCCCGATTGGCTAAGCGTATTTTGAGGCCGGTTGCTGAAGTTGTGTTCTTGGACCATGAAGTCGAAGCGTGGCTGACGGTGGATTATGGGTGAACGAGGGTGACAACGGCTGACAACCAATCTTCATGCCACATGCGCGTATCCGAAACAGGGACGATGAGAGTCTGAGCAGGCGGATTTCGGTGCCGAGGCCTGTGCGTGCTACGGATTCGGCGATTCGGCTCTGCGGGAGGAGCCCGGCGCCTTGTCGCACGAAACTCTCCAGGCAGAGACAAAGCGCATGGAGCCACCTGCAGGCCGGGCTGATCTGCGATACGGTCATCGTTCTGTATTTTGGTTTATAATACAAATTTAGTAATTTATCCGTTACAAGCACAATCTTAGCGTCATTTAATTGCAAAATGGTCTTTTCCCGCTTCTACTGCATCGTGAGGAGCGTGAAAATTTTGACCGGTCGATGGCTTTGTTCATAAGCAGTTGTATGATAGCTTGTTGCAGTCTGAGATGAATTTGCAATATTAAAAAATATGAAAAAATTTGAAAATTATTTTAATAAAAGCTTGCATGGAATGATTTTTCGACTTATCTTTGCAGCGAAGTTTTAAGGTTCATTTAGGTTAGTAGTTTTAGGTTGGTGAGGAAACTGAGGAAGACGGACGAGTTCCGAATTCCGAGTTTCCTTTTTTTTGTGCCTTGGCCTCCGGGTTGGTGTGGTTTGCCCGGCGTGGCTCTTTCTCCGATAGGGTATCATGGCAGCCTGTTTTACGGACCGCCTCCTCCCCCCCCCCTGTCGCTTGTGCCCCGTGTGCTGTGATCAATGTCTGGTCGCAGATGTAATTGCATCCTCACAGTCCGCTCTCTTTTCAAACGGAGAAGGCTCTCCGGGCCGCAGTGGTGGCATTTTCTGCCGACATCCTTCCGTTGCAGTCTTTCGGGTAACCCTCTTTGTGAATACTTCCCTCGCATATTTGTAAATAGCAGTATATCTGCATTTTGCCTGTTCTGTATGTTCTTCGTGGGAATTGGGATTGGTTTACCAATGTTACCAAATTGTTAAATATATTTAATATATTCGTAAAATATTTGCATAAATCAAAAATCGCCCTTATCTTTGCAGTGAAGTTTTAAGGTTCATTTAGGTTAGTAGTTTTAGGTTGGTTGAGGAAATCGGCAGGTTGTGACGGATTGTCCGCCACTAAGACCCGAGGACGGTGCTCGTCCGAGGCGTCGAATACCTCCGATTAAACCTCATTTTGGAGGGGGTGGTTCCCCGCCAAAAAAAAGGTTCCCCGTCGTGAGACTCGGACCTTTTTTTCGTTTATGGAGGTTTCTTCCGGGTGGGCGTCATCGTTGCGCCGGGCTGTGTCGTTTGACCCCGATTTCCAGTGCGGATGCGCGTGCCGGCCGCCTTTTTCGGGGGAGGGGAGACGGGGATGCAATACGCCCGGACGGTTGTCGGAAAGAGAGCCGTCCGGGCGTATTGTTTGAGCGAATCGGAGCTATTCGGCGCACAGTTGTGCCAGCTCCTCGGGCGTCAATGTCACCTCGACGGCTCCCAGCGCATAACATCCGATATCGTAGGGGTTGTAGTAGAAGGTGATGCCCGATTCCGAGATCAGGAAGTTCTCCGTCGGAGCGATGTATTCGGGGAAGAACCCGGCCTCGGACAGTTCGTCGTCGGTCGATGCCTGGTATTGTGCGGCGATCTTTTCGCGGATCACCTCGTCGAGCCGCTGCAGGGCTGCTTCGGAGAAGAGGTCGGCCAGCGAAAGTTCAAATCCGTCGCGCAGGGAGTAGGTGTGGCATTCGGTTCCGTACATGCCGTGAGCGCCGCCTGTGTAGCCGGCCCGGGTGATGACATACCCGATCAGCGAATCGATGACCGAGCCTTCGGACTCGACCGACACTTCGTATTCACGGCCCGAGGGACCCATGCCGACGGGCAGGTAATTGGTCTGGATATCGGTCAGCGAGGTCTGAACGGCCTGCCCGAGGGTTCCCGTGAAGGCCTCGAGCTGGAAGAAATAGCCGAGGTTGGCCTGTTCGATGGTCTCCAGGGCGGGGGATTTCCCCGCGTTGCTGATCGAGGCGAAGCGATATTCGACCCGGCAGGAGTTTCCGTCACCCTGCAGCAGGGTGTCGATGGCGCAAGTCTCGAACTTGGGCAGGACGGGGTGTTTCGTGCAGGCTCCGAGCAACAGACAGGAACCAAGCAGCAGGACAAGTCGGTTTTTCATAGCGAATGAGGTTTGTTCCGTGGGCTAAGTTAGGTAAAAAGGGCCTATTTCCAAGAAAAGTGAAAAAAAATCGTAGAAAGTGTCCGAAAATTTTGGAGATTCAAAAGAAGACGCTATCTTTGCACCACGAAACTCAACAAGGTGGATTCATCTAAGGGTTAGGATACATGCCTCTCACGCATGACATAGGGGTTCGAATCCCCTATCCACTACCAAAAAGCGACCTGCGAAGGTCGCTTTTTTTGTTTCTGGTGGGTGGGTGTGGGTGTGGGTGCGGG
>NZ_NFIA01000022.1:0-33053 GCF_002159375.1 Alistipes sp. An54 | reverse complement strand
GTCAGCCCCCTCTGTCAATCCCCGGCCCCGGGTCAGTGAGAAAGACGATCGACCTTGTCCAGTAACAAGGCGCACTGCTCGTCGGTCAGATACTGCGACACGGAAAAGGCGGCATGCTGTTCGGCCTCCTTCTTCGAATCGCCCGCACCATGGCCGACCTCCATGTCGTCGACAAGCACCGTGCAGTAGAAGACCGGACGGTTGGCCGACGAGCCCTTTTCGTTCTCCGTACGGAAAAGCACCCGGTGGCGGTTCTTCTGGCACCACTCGATCAGGCGGCTCTTGAAATCGGTCTCCGATTCGGTCAGCTCCTCAAGGTCCAGGCAGCGGTAATAGATGCGGTTGATGAGCAGCCGGTTGACAAAATCGTACCCCTGATCGAGGTAGACGGCTCCCATCATCGCCTCGAAGGCGTCGCCGAAGATGTGTTTCTGGGCAATGCCCGCTCCGCCGTTCGAAATCACGTAGCGGTCCAGGCCCAGCTTCACAGCCAGGGCATTGAGCGACTGCCGCGACACGATTTTCGAGCGCAGCTGGGTCATGAAGCCTTCGTCGCGATCGGGATATTCGATGAAGATATAGTCGGAAGTTACGGCCTCGATCACCGCGTCACCCAGGTATTCGAGGCGTTCATTGTTGATCGCACGGCCGTCTTCCAAAACCAAAGAAGCTGACTTGTGAATCAAAGCCAGCTTGTAAAGTTCGACGTTGTGCGGAATGAATCCGAACAGGTCGTCGACCATTTTGTAATACGCCCGGTCACGCCCGAAATTCCGCCGTAGCGGACGCAAGAGAAAATCAATCACTGCGCGGACGTTTTTTAGGGGGGGGGTTAGAGCTTGCGGAAGATCACCGTCGAGTTGTGACCGCCGAAGCCGAACGTATTGCTCAGACAGCACTTCACGTCACGTTTCTGTGCCTGGTTGAGCGTCAGGTTGAGTTTCGGATCAATCGCCGGATCGAGGTGCTCGCAGTTGATGGTGGGAGGCACGACTCCGTGCGTCATGGCAAAGATGCAGGCCAGCGCCTCAACGGCTCCGGCGGCACCCAGCAGGTGACCCGTCATGGACTTCGTCGACGAGATGTTGACGTTGTAAACGTGGTCGCCCAGAACCTCCGCTACGGCCTTCAGTTCGGGAAGATCGCCGGCAGGGGTCGATGTGCCGTGAACATTCACATAGTCGATATCCTCGGGGCGGATGCCGGCATCCTTGATGGCATCGCGCATGGCCTTGATGGCCCCCTTTCCTTCGGGGTGCGGAGCCGTGAAGTGGTAGGCATCGGCCGAAGCACCGCCGCCGACGATCTCGCAATAGATCTTCGCTCCACGGGCCTTGGCGTGCTCGTACTCCTCGAGAATGAGCGCTCCGGCTCCTTCGCCGATCACGAAGCCGTCACGGTCGGCGTCGAACGGACGCGAAGCGTGCTGCGGATCGTCGTTGCGCGTCGAGAGTGCCTGCATCGAGTTGAATCCCCCGACGGCCGGTTCGTTGACTGCGGCTTCGGAACCGCCGGCAACCATCACGTCGGCCTTGCCGTAACGGATGGTGTCGAAGGCGGCGATCATGCCGTGGTTCGACGAGGCGCAGGCCGATACCGTACAGTAATTCGGACCCATGAAGCCGTACTTCATGGAGATGAACCCGGCGGCGATATCGGCAATCATGCGGGGAATAAAGAATGGGCTAAACCGCGGGGTTCCTCCCCCTGCGGCATAGCCTAAACACTCATCGAAGAACGATTTGAGTCCTCCGATACCCGAGCTCCAGATCACACCGACCTGCTCCTTGTCGATCGTCTCCAGATCGAGCGCCGAATCCTCCACGGCCTGCGTGGCGGCAATCAGAGCATACTGCGTAAAGAGGTCGTATTTGCGGACCTCCTTGCGGTCGAAATGCTGTGCCGGATCGTAATTTTTTACTTCACAAGCGAATTTGGTCTTAAATTTTTCCGCGTCAAAATGAGTAATGGGTGCGGCACCGCTGACTCCCTTCTCCAGATTGGAAAAATACTCTTCAATATTATTACCGAGCGGATTGATCGTTCCGATGCCCGTAACAACTACTCTTCTTTCCGTCATAAATTCAAGCCTTATTCCGTGAACGTATTTTCTTGGTTAATTATTTCTTGTGCTCCTCGATGTACTTGATGGCGTCACCTACGGTAGCGATCTTCTCAGCGTCCTCATCCGGGATCTGGATATCGAAAGCCTTCTCGAACTCCATGATCAGCTCTACGGTGTCGAGCGAGTCTGCGCCCAGGTGGTTGGTGAAGCTGGCTTCGGGTACTACCTCCGACTCCTTGACACCCAGCTTGTCGACGATGATCTCGACAACTTTTGATTGAACTTCTGACATAATCTTAAGTTTTTAGTTAAACAATTATAGGGAATAGTTTCAATACATTTCCCGGGTAATTTTGCGCAAAAGTAACACTTTTTTTATTACTTTTGACAAAACGGCCCGATTTTTTATTCACAACTTTTTCGACATTTAGCACAAAAACACTCACAATAATTTAAGAATCACCGAATTATGAAATTGCTTCTGATCTCGAATTCGACCAATGCCGGCGAAGAATATCTGCGCTATCCGCTGCCCGAAATCGGCCGCTTCCTTGCCGGGATTCACGAAATAGCCTTCGTCCCCTACGCCGCCGTGACCTTCTCCTACGCCGACTACGAAAAAAAGGTCCAGGCCCGTTTCGACGAACTCGGAATCCGCGTCCGCTCGGTCCACCGGGCCAAGGACCCCGCCGCGATGATCCGCACGGCCGAAGCCGTCTGCGTCGGCGGCGGAAATACCTTCGCCCTGGCCCGCAAGATGCAGCAGCAGGGGCTCATGAAGGCCATTCTGGGCCGAATCCGCGCCGGAGTGCCCTACGTCGGCTGGTCGGCCGGCAGCAACGTCTGCTGCCCCACGATCTCGACGACGAACGACATGCCCATCGTCCAGCCCGAATCGCTCCGCGCCATCGGAGCCGTCAGGTTCCAGATCAACCCCCACTACCTCGATGCCAACCCCGCGGGCCACGCCGGAGAAACGCGCGAACAGCGTATTCTGGAGTACATCGAAGCCAATCCGCGCCGTTGGGTCGTCGGACTGCGCGAAGGATGCATGCTGCGCCTCGAGCAGGGAAGGCTGGAACTGATCGGTAGCCGTCCGATGCGTGTATTCCGCAAAGGAGTCGAGACCTTCGAGGTCGAACCCGGAGGCGACCTCTCGTTTTTATTATAAATAGGTATCGAAGGGAAGGGGCGTCATTCTCCACCCCTCAAAAGGCATAAATTCCACCACTGATGAAAGTCATGATCGTCGGACTGGGCCTCATCGGAGGTTCGTTCGCTCTCTCGTTGCGCGACCACGGACTCGCCGACGAGATCCTCGGGGTCGAAAACTCCGAGGAACATGCTGCGGAGGCCCTCCAGCTGGGGTTGGCCGACCGCATCGTTCCGTTCGAAGAGGGAATCGCACAGGCCGACCTCACGGTGCTGGCAACCCCCGTGGACACCATTCCGCTGCTGGCCGTCAAGGCCCTCAACCGCGTCTCGGACCGCCAGGCGGTCATCGACATGGGCTCGATCAAGGGCGAGTTGTGCGAGGTGATCTCGATGCACGCCCGGCGGAGGCGTTTCGTCGCCGTACACCCGATGTGGGGCACGGAGTACAGCGGCCCGAAGGCCGCCCAGCACGGTGCCTTCACTGGCCGTCACGTCGTCTTCTGCGACACGGAACACAGCGATGCCGATGCCCTGCAGACTGTCGAGCGGATCTTCCGCACGCTCCGGTGTCCGGCCATCTACATGAATCCCGAGGAGCACGACCTGCATGCGGCCTATGTCTCGCACATCTCCCACGTCTCGTCGTTCGCCCTGGCGCTGACCGTCCTCGAAAAGGAGCTCGAGGAGCGCCACATCTTCGATCTGGCGGGCGGAGGTTTCGAAAGCACCGTGCGGCTGGCCAAGAGTTCCGCCACAACGTGGGTGCCCATCCTGCTGCGCAACAAGTACAACGTCCTGGACGTCCTGCGCGAACACATCCACCAGCTGCAGGTGCTGCGCAAGATGCTCGAGAGAGACGATGCCGAGGGGCTCCGACAGGCCATCGAACGAGCCAACTCCATCCAACGGATCATCCACTGATGACGACGGATCATCTACTGATGACGACGGCCGAAACGGGACGCATCGGCGAAGAGGCCGTAGCCGACTATCTCCGCCAGAAGGGCTTCTCGATCCGGGCGCGGAACTGGCGGCAGGGGCACTACGAACTGGATCTGGTGGCGCTGCGCGACGGGATTCTCCACATCGTCGAGGTCAAGACTCGCCATGCGGGATCGCTCACCCCGCCCCAGGCGGCGGCCACACACCGCAAGTTCCGCGCCGTGAGCCGCGCCGCAGCCGGTTACATCCGCGCCGTCGGGTGGAAGGGCGACGTGCAGTTCGACGTGGCGGCCGTGGAGCTCGACACTGACGGGGGCGTCCGCATCGACTGGATCGAAAGCGCCTGGGAGTACAACTGGTAATTTGGCGTTTAAGACAATTTATACTATCTTTGCCCTGCCAAACGCCTCCGGGAACTCCCGGTGTGACGACCGGCTTGAGAGGTGAAAACGAAAATCAAGAAATTCCTGGAAAAATTCAACACCATAGACTGCTGATGTGGCTCTATAATTTCGGTCTGTTGCTTTACGTTTGGGCAATCCGTCTCGTGGCCCCGCGCCACCGGAAGGCCCACCTTTGGCTCGAAGGACGCAAGGACCTCTTCCGCAGAATGCGGGAAACCATCGACCCCGCGGCGCGTATCGTCTGGATACACGTCGCTTCCCTCGGAGAGTTCGAACAGGGGCGCCCCATCATCGAACAACTCCGCAAATCACATCCCGAATACAAGATCCTGCTGACCTTCTTCTCCCCCTCGGGTTACGAAATCCGAAAGGACTACAAGGGCGCCGACTACATCTTCTACCTGCCGCTCGATACCCCGCGCAACGCCCGCCGTTTCCTCGATGCCGCACATCCCGACGTGGCCATCTTCGTCAAATACGAATACTGGTTGAACTTGTTGCGCGAACTCCGCCGCCGGAAGGTCCGCACCTATGTCGTCTCGGCCATCTTCCGCCGCAATTCGGTCTTCTTCCGCCCCTACGGCGGTCTGTGGCGCCAGGCCCTGGAGTCGTTCGACGTGATGTTCGTCCAGAACGAAGAGTCGAAGAAACTCCTCGCCACACTCGGTTTCGACAACGTCCTCGTGGCCGGCGACACGCGGTTCGACCGTGTGGCCGAAATCGCCCGCGCCGCCAAGCATGTCGATATCGTCGAACGCTTCAAGGGCGAAGACCGCCTCTTCGTGGCCGGATCGACCTGGGGCCCCGACGAAGAGCTGCTGATCCGACTCATGAACGACAACCCCGACGTGAAGTTCGTCATCGCCCCCCACGAAATGGACGAGACGCGCATCGCCCGGCTCATAGCCGAAACGCGCGGCGGCGCACTCCGCTACACGCAGTGCACCTCGCGAACGGGATACGGAACCCGGCAACTGCTGATCCTCGACACGGTGGGGCTCTTGTCCTCGGTCTACTCCTACGCCACGTGGAGCTACATCGGCGGGGGATTCGGCGTCGGAATCCACAACACGCTCGAGGCCGCAACCTTCGGGCTCCCGATCGCCTTCGGCCCCAACTACCAGAAGTTCAAGGAGGCCCGTGACCTCGTGACGCTCGGTGCGGCCCGTTCGGTGACCTCCTACGAGGAGCTGCGGAGCTGGTTCATTCCCCTGCGTGACAACGAGGAGTTCCTGCAGAAGACCTCCCGCATCGCCAAGGACTACACCACCCGTCATCAGGGGGCCACAAACATCATCGTCAAGACCATCTTCCCGCAATAACCGGGGGAGGGTATTAGGGGCCGGAAAGAGGCAGGGCCGCAGGAACCGAAAGGGGTCGGCCGGACAGGAAAAGGACAGCAGAGACCGAAAGGGGCCTCCGGACAGAAAAAGGGCCGCAGAGACCGAAAGGGGCCGGCCGGACAGAAAAAGGGCTGCAGAGACCGAAAGGGGACTCCGGACAAAGGCAGAGTCGCAGAGAGCGGGAAGAGCAGAAAGAGACTGAGCCGCAGAGACCGGGAGTGCCGAAATAATGTGCCGGAGTGGCAAGTCTCTCACGGAGAAGAGGAAAAACCGCACCGCATAAAGGCAAACAGGCGGGGCCATCCAATCGGATGGCCCCGCTTTCCATATCCGGAGGATTGTGTCAGGCGATTGTCTCACCTGTCGTTTCTGACGCCCCTGACGTCCCTGTCGCCCCTGTCGCCCCTGTCGCCCCTGACGTTCCTGTCGCCCTTCCTGGTCGTTTCTGGCATCCTCCGGTCGTCACTTGTCGCTCCCGGGCACACGGCCGTTTCTGGCACCCTCTCACGCCCTCGGTCGTCTCCGGTCGCCCTCTCACGCCTCGGTCGTCTCTGGTCGCTCCCGGGCTCACGGCCGTTTCTGGCACCCTCTCACCCCTCGGTCGTCTCTGGTCGCCCTCTCGCGCCTCGAACGCCTCGGAATGCACCCCTCCGGTCAACACTTGTGGGTCATAATGTTGAGCACCAGACGGTCGGTCTCGTTCATGCCGTCACGACCGATCTTCGTCAGATTGCGGATACAACGGTCGACATCCTCTTCGATGATCCCCTCGACGGGTGTCACACACTGCCCGTCCATGGCCATCATCGCCGAAAGAACGGCCGTCGAAACACCGCTCGTGAGCTTCATCGCACAACTCGGCTTCGCACCGTCGCAGATCATACCCGTCAGATTGGCAATCATGTTCTTCACCGCAGCGGCGACCTGGTCGTAACCCCCGCCCATCAGATAGACAATGCCGCAGCTCGATCCCGTCGCAGCCACCACGCAGCCGCACAGGGCCGACAGCCGACCCAGACTCTGCTTGATGTAGATCACCGTCAGATGGCTCAACGTCAGCGCCCGGATCGTCTGCTCCTCCGTGGCGCCGGTCTCCCGCGCGTAGACCGCCACGGGCATCGTCGCCGCAATCCCTTGGTTGCCGCTTCCGGAGTTGCTCATTACCGGAATCATCGCCCCGGCCATGCGCGCATCGCACGCCGCCGACGTATAGGAGAGAATCCGCGTGAAGATGCTGTCGCCCATCACCTGCTGTTCGCGGTCGCAGCGCAGCGTGCGCCCCACGCTGTGACCGTAATCCCCCGAGAAGGCCTTCTCGGCGGCAGCCCAGTTCAGGCGCCGCGATTCGAGAATGAAGCGGATCTCGTCAAGCGGCGTGGTCATCGCAAAGTCCCACACCCGGCGCAGCGTCAGCGAAACATCGCCCGACTCCGTCTCCGACGAAGCCCCGCCCCGCTTGTCGAGCTGCACCTCGCCGTCGTGCTCGACATAGACGAACGTCGTATGTCCGCCGGCAATGACGGCCTGCGCCTCGTGGCCTGCCGCCACAACCTCCACTTCGATATAGAGTTTTTCCGAGATACCCTCCTTCAGCTCGATGGTGATGCGTTTCTCTTCGATCATCCGCCGTCCGCGCTCCACCGCCTCGGGCGTCACGTCACGCAGCACCTCCAGTTGATACTCCGAGCGTCCGATCAGCGCCCCGAGCGCCACGGCAATCGGCAGGCCGATCATCCCCGTACCCGGAATGCCGACTCCCATGGCATTCTTCAGGATATTGGCACTCAACCGGACGGCGATCCGTTCGGGCTCGGCGCCCAGCGTTTCCGTCGCACGTGCCACGCACAGCGCTACGGCGATCGGCTCGGTACACCCGATGGCCGGAATGACCTCGCGATGAATCAGATCAATGATTTGCTTGCGTTCAGACTCTGGTAGCATAGACTTTTGGGTTTAGCGAAAACAAAGATACTATTTTTTCCCTATTTTTGCAGCATGAAAGATCCCGAAGATCGCAAATGGAGGGTACTCTCGAGCGAATACCTCTTCCGGCGGCCGTGGCTCACCATACGGCACGAGAGCCTCGAGCTGCCCGACGGGCGCCGTGTGCCCGACTATTACGTCCTCGAATACCCCGACTGGGTCAACGTCACGGCCATCACGCGCGACGGACGCTTTGTCCTGATCGACCAGTACCGCCACGGTCTGGGCGAAACCTCCTACGAGATTCCGGCCGGTTGTGCCGAACCCTCCGACGCCTCGATGCTGGACGCCGCACGGCGCGAGCTGGCCGAAGAGACCGGTTATGGCGGCGGGGAGTGGCGTCTGCTGACAACCGTAGCCCCGAATCCCGCCACGCAGAACAACCTCACCCACTGTTTCCTGGCAACGGGCGTCGAGCGTCTCGGTGATCAGCACCTCGATCCGACCGAAGATCTGCGCGTTCACCTGATGACGCGCGGCGAGGTGCTCGAACTGCTCCGCACCAACCGCATCCGACAGGCACTGATGGCCGCACCGCTGTGGCGCTACTTCGCCGAACACCCCTCGCCCGACAACTCCTGTCCGCTTGACGGCACGCCGGCCGGACATGACTCCGCAGAGACCGACGCCCAAGCATAACCCGTAACACGACACACACCATGCAACCATACGATTCAATCCAGACACTCTTCTTTTCACCGACGGGAACCACCAAACGGGTGGTCCAGGCCATCGCCCACGGAATCGCCGGCCCGAAATCGGGAACTTCCGCAGCCCCGACCCTCCGAAACCTCGACCTGACCTATACGGAGGTCCCCGCGGCACAGATCGCCCGGAAGAAGGTGACGATTCTGGCCGTTCCGGTCTATGGCGGGCACGTGGCCCCGACGGCCCGACAACGGCTCGAAGGGATTCACGGCGCCGGAGGTCCGGCCGTGGTGGTGGTCGTCTACGGCAACCGCGCCTTCGAACACGCCGCCGTGGAGCTGGCCGAACTGGCCCGCCGGCAGGGTTTCGTGCCCATAGCTGCGGCGGCCTTTGTCGGCGAACACTCCTACTCGTCGACGGCCACGCCCATTGCCGCCGGACGTCCCGATGCGGCGGATCTGGCCGCCGCCGAGGAGTTCGGCCGCAGGGTGCGGCAAAAGCTCGACCGCGGAGACCTCTCGCCGGTCGATGCCTCCCGGCTGAAGGAGCGTCCTACCCCACTCTTCGCCACGCTGCGTTTCATCGGATTCGCCCTGGGCTACCTCTGCCGACAAAAGCGGAATCCGGTCGTCTATCTGCCGGAGTGCGACGCCGCGCGCTGCACCCACTGCGGGCGTTGTGCGGCCATCTGTCCCGTCGGGGCTATCGCGCGCGGCGACGAAACCCACACCGACCCCGCACGCTGCATCCGCTGCTGCGCCTGTGTCAAGGGGTGCCCCGTCGGTGCACGCACCTTCTACACCCCCTTTGCCGCCGCGCTGTCTCGCAACTTCGCCCGTCGCAAGGAGCCCGTCACCCTGCTGTAGGGACCAGGAAGAAGCCAATCGAAGGAGCGTAAAAGATTCCCGGAAAATCCCCGGCTTCCAGAAAATCCCCTGACAAGAAACGGACGCTCCCTGACGGAAGCGTCCGTTTATCAGATCCGTGGGCGTCGGCTACTCCATGTAACCCACCACCGAGAGGGGTTCCTCGCCCACCTCGACGGTCACCTGCGAGGCCTCGCCCCGCGCATTCTCGTAGCGGAACGTATAGGTGCGATTCTTTTCGAGCAGGATCCGGTAGCCGTCGTTCATGTCCTGCAACGGCCCCGCAGTGCGTCCTCCGCCCACCTGTTCGGCTCCGCAGAAGACATCAACATTCGCGGCAACACGGCCTTCGGACATCCCTTCAAGAGCCCGGTTGCGGTACATCGTGAAGCGCACCTCGACGTGCGTCTGCCGGGCCCGGCGCAATTCGCTCACCTCCCGGTAGGCGGCCCGATAGCGCGAGGTCACCTCCACGGCGTGCACGTCGTGCGACGACTCGTTCCACACCATCGGGAACCAGTCGCCCGTCGGGTGGAACGACACGGCATAGACGGCATGCTGACGGTTGCCCTCCGTAGCCTGTCCGGCATCGGCCAGAAACCACGCCCGGTCGTAACCCGGAAAGTAGTACTCCGTAAAGTGCCAGGCGTCGTCGAACCACACCTCCGTCCAGCTGTGGTTGCCGCGGTTGTCGTGCCAGGCCGCCGTCCCGACAAAGCGCGCCGGGATACCCACAGCCCGCAGCGCGTCGACCAGCAGCACCGAAAGCCCCGTGCAGGAGGCCATGTGCTGGCGCATCGACTCCGAGGGGCTCTGGTTGGTCTTCTCGCGGCGCGTGTTGTACTCCACACCGACCCGTTCGACGATGGCCCGGTTGACGGCCTCGGCCGCCTCGCGCAGCGTCCGGCATCCGGCCACGCAGGGCGTGAAACGGTCGAAAAAGTCGCCGCGCCACGCATCGCGCACCTCGTCAACCACGGCATAGGGCAGCACCTCGTTCAGAAAGAGCGAATCGGGCAGCGCCTTCGTCCAGGGAAACACTTCGCGGGCCTTGCAGGCGTAGGCCACATTCTCGCGCAGCAGGTCGAGGCGCATCGTGTCGCGGTCGCCCTGCGGCATCCAGGCCACCAGCCACGCCATCGCTTCGCGCTCCTCGCGGGGCGTCTCGCGCAGCAGGTGTCGCAGGCTGTCGGCGCGCGGGCACTCGGCCAGCGCCGCATCGAGCAGCGGATCGTACGTTTCGGGAA
This sequence comes from Alistipes sp. An54, assembly GCF_002159375.1. Classification (NCBI taxonomy): domain Bacteria; kingdom Pseudomonadati; phylum Bacteroidota; class Bacteroidia; order Bacteroidales; family Rikenellaceae; genus Alistipes; species Alistipes sp. An54. Next base: position 22,400 of record NZ_NFIA01000022.1, on the reverse strand, counting down.
TGCCGCTTCCGTAGCGGCTGCCACCGCAGGCGCACAAACCCAGGCAGGCAATCAGGGTCAGCAGTCGTATCATCGTTCAAGAGCTTTGAGTATTTCCCGGATCTTCGCCTCGTCGGCGCACAGCGTCGCATATTCGGGCACCCCGTCGAGTCCTCCCATCGAGACCTTCGGATTGCGGTAGCGCATGCGGCTCTCGCGCCAGCCCCGGGCACTGAAGTGCAGCGCATCGACCCCCGTTGCGGCCAGCTGCCGCGCATTGGCGGCATTCACGCCGCTGCCGGCCATGATCTCGATGCGCCCCGCGGCCCGCGTGACCAGTTCGCCGAGGGTCGCAATCCCCTCCACGGCCGTATTGCTTCCCCCGGAGGTGAGGATGCGCCGGCATCCGCACGCGATGACCGTCTCAAGCGCCGCCATCGGGTCGCGCGTCATGTCGAAGGCCCGGTGGAAGGTCACCTCCAGCGCTCCGGCCTCGGCCACCAGACATGCCGTGCGCACGCGGTCGACCTCGCCCTCCGGAGTCAGCAGCCCCAGCACCACGCCGTCGGTCCCGCATTCACGGGCGAAGCGGATCTCTTCGGCCATCTGCGCGACCTCGTCATCCGTATAGCAGAAATCGCCGCCTCGCGGGCGGATCATCACCTGGAGGCGGATCCCCTCCACACGGCGCGCCCCGCGGATCGAGGCGGCCGAAGGGGTCGTTCCCCCCTCCCACGGCGAAGCGCAGAGTTCCACGCGGTCCACCCCCGCACGTGCCGCCGTACGGCACGATTCGACAGAGTAGGCACACAATTCAGTTTTCATCGTTCTTCGTTTTCTCCGCGAAAGAGGCGGCCGCCACGATGCGGCAACGCCCTCGCATTCATCCTTTTCCCCCCCCCTCCCCGGTTACCGGAGCACGACGGTGACCGCCATCGGTCCATGGGCGCCGAAAACCAGCGCCTGCTCGATGTCGGCCGTCTTCGAAGGACCCGACATGAAGCATCCGTAGCCGAAGTCGTCCACCTCGGGACGCACGACGGCCTCCTGCATCGTATCGACCAGCGCATCGCGCGGAATGACGATCATCAGCGACGTGGCGCCGAAGTAGAGCGCCTTGTGGCGGATATCCTGTGCAATCCATACGGCGCCGTTCTCCGCTACGCCGAACGAGCCGCGCACCACGCCCAGATCCACGTCGACCAGTTGGCGCGGATCCTCCACGCGGTCGGGATCCACCGTTGCCGAGGTCACCTCGGGCAGCGTCGAGGCGATGCGCCGTGCCTCGGGGTAGAGGCGGGCGATCAATCCGTCGAGCGTCTCGCCCGGCTCCATCCGCACGGCCATACCGCCCGCAGCCTCGAGCCGCTCGACAAACGTCTGCTCGCGGTCGGCAAAGCGCTGCGGGACGAAATCCATCGTCGGGCGCGGCCGGACGGCCATGCCGTCCGCCGCCAGACTCTTCAATATCTTCTCCTTGCTATTCATCTTACTTGTTCGCTTTCTCTTTTTTCCACCAGGCGTTGAAACTCTGCCCCGCAATGGGCGGCAGCGCACGTCCCGGTGCACTCCACGGATTCAGGCCGTTCTCGACCAGCCCCCGGGGCAGCTTCTCGGCCAGGTGTCCCAGCGCAATGCTGCCGTAGAAGCGGTAACGGCCCCCCATGATGAAGTCCATCCCCTTGACGGCCGCCTTCTTCATCGGATCGGCAAGACCCATGCCGTCGAGCCGCTGCCGCCACTCGTAAATCTGCTCCCCGAGGTCAATCTTCGCCGGGCAGACGCCCGAACACGAGTAGCACAGCGAGCAGGCCGAGACGTTGCCGTGGTAGAGTTTCGGCGAGCGCAGCATCCCGAGGTTGATCCCCAGCGGGCCGGGGATGAAGTACGAATAGGAGTAGCCGCCCGAACGCCGGTAGACCGGGCAGGTATTCATGCAGGCGCCGCATCGCAGGCACTTGAGCATGTTGCGGTGCGCCTCGTCGGCCAGCCACTCCGAACGGCCGTTGTCGACCAGAATGACATGGATCTGGCGGCCCGGGTCCGGCCGCCGGTAGAGCGACGTGTAGGTCGTCACGGGCTGTCCCGTACCCGAACGCGCCAGCAATCGCGTGAAGACCCCCAGCGCCTCCATGTCGGGAATCACCTTCTCGATGCCCATGATGGCGATATGCAGGTCGGCGAACGAGGTTCCCATGTCGGCATTGCCCTCGTTCGTGCAGACGGCCAGCGCCCCGGTCGAGGCCACGGCAAAGTTGACACCCGTCATCGAGACGTCCGCCTCGAGGAACTTCTGCCGCAGGGCGCGCCGTGCGGCATGGGTCAGATAGGTCGGGTCGCAGTTGCCCGCCTCGGTCCCCATCTCGCGCTCGAACAGCGCCCCCACCTCCTCTCTGCGTACGGCGATGGCCGGCAGCACGATATGGCTCGGCGGCATGTGCAGCAGCTGCATGATCCGCTCGCCCAGGTCGCTCTCCACGGCCTCGACGCCCCGCGCCTCGAGGTAGGGCGTCAGCCCGCACTCCTCGGCGAGCATCGACTTGCTCTTGACGAGGCGCCGTCCGCCGTGGCGGCGGATCAGATCCCACACCGTTTCGTTCATCTCGGCGGCATCCGCGGCCCAGTGGACCTGCATGCCGTTGGCCGTGGCGTTGCGCTCGAACTCGCAGAGGTAGTCCCCCAGGCGGCTCAGCGTATGCAGCTTGATCTCCGACGAGAGGCGCCGCAACTCCTCCCACTCGGGCACCGTCTCCATCATCCGGTCGCGCTTCTCGCGCACGGCGTACAGCGCCCGGTCGTGCCAGGCCAGCCGTTCGGCATCGGCCACGAATCGTTTGGCGGCTTTGGAATGCGTACTCATGACCTCGAATTGAGAATTTCAACCATGTGGATCGTCCGGATCGGAAGTTTCTCCCGCGTGATGATCCCCTGCATGTGCATCAGGCACGACGAATCGGCCCCCGTGATATACTCCGCTCCGGTGTCGATGTGGCGGCCGACCTTCGCACGGCCCATGGCCACCGAAACCGCGTTCTCCTCGACGGAGAACATTCCGCCGAAGCCGCAGCACTCGTCGCGCCGCTCGGGCTCCACCACGTCGATCCCCTCGACCAGCGACAGCAGGTCGCGCAGCTTCGAGTGGTAGGGAACCTTCTCCTCGCTCGGCGACGAGAGCCCCATGCGCCGCACGCCGTGGCAGGAGTTGTGGAGGCTCACCCGGTGCGGGAAGCGGGCATCGAGCCGCGTCGGGCGCACCACGTCGTGCAGAAACTCGCAGATCTCCCAGATCCGCGCATCGACGCAGGCGTGTTCGCGGTAATCCTTCAGCAGCCGCGGGTAGCCCTCGCGCACGAAAACCACGCAGCTGGCCGACGGCCCTACCACGTAGTCATAACGCGCAAAGAGTTCGTTCATGTGTTCGGCCAGGGCCCGGGCATCCTTCTCGAAGCCCGCATTGGCCATCGGCTGGCCGCAGCAGGTCTGATCCAGGGGGTAGTCCACCTCGCAGCCGACCCGCTGCAGCAGTTCGTACGAGGCGCGACCCACCTCGGGGTAGACCGCATTGATATAACAGGGAATGAACAGTCCGACCTTCATCCGTTCTTGTTGTTCGCTTGTTGTTTGTTATGGGTATGTTCGGTTCTGCGTCCGCCGCGCCGGGGCGCACGAACGCGCCGTCAAAGATAGCCGTTTTTTTTCATAGCTGTTCCTCCGCAGGGCACTTTTCCTCGCACGAAGGCGGCTTTTCCGCTCGCCGGAGGGCTCTTCTCCCCGTCGTCCGTCGCGCTCCGCCGGGCCCGGCAGCCCCCCCCCCGAAAGGCGGCCGGCCGGAGAGGGTCAGGCCGCATGCGGGCAAAAAAAGAGAGCCCCGCTCTCGCAGGGCTCTCAAAGGCCGGGTGCCGACGATTATTTGATCTCGATCTGACGAGCCACAGCCGAAGCTTCCGTCTCCTTCTTCTTCGGGAGGTCGATACTCATCACACCGTTCTCCACTTTCGCGGAGATCTTCTCGCGCTCGACATTGTCAGGAAGCAGCAGGTTCTGCTGGAACTGCGTGTAGGAAAACTCCCGACGCAGATACGTGCCTTTGTGCTTCTTGTCCTCCTCCTTCTCCTCGCTGTGCTTCTCCATCGAGATGACCAACTCGTTGTCCTCGTTGATATGCACCTTGAAATCCTCCTTGGTCATACCCGGAGCGGCAACTTCGACCTTATACTCGTCGTCATTCTCGATGATGTTCACAGCCGGAGCCGTCGTGTTGCGGCGTTCCATCAGGAAATCGTTGTTCAGCAAATCGTTGAAAATACTCGGCAACCAGTTTTGATTACGTCTTACAGGTACCATAATTAAATCCTCCTTGGTTTATTTTAGTTTAACATTTTCTTATTCTTCCCCGCCTCTTTCGAAGCGGTTTCACCCCCTATCCGATCAAATCGTGTGCCACGACCAAAAATCCAGAAAATTGTCATAAATTGTCACATATTGTCCGATTTTGTGTCAAAAAGTGACAAAAAGTCAGCGACGACGAGGTGACAAAACGCCATGTCCGACCGCCCGGAACGCCCGGAACAGGCTTTTTCACCGGTGCGGAGGCTGCACCGCGTCGGAACTTTTCGTATCTTTGTCGGAAACGGAATGCGCTTGGCACGATCCGTCCCCCGAAAATGCCGTCCGCCGGATGGTCGGCGCGCCTCTCGGACAACGGACTTTGGCACGCACGTCCGCCCGAACCTCCGCAAAAGATCGACTCGTCATGGAAAAAACACGCTTCCGAAGCGCCGCTGCCGGCGATATACCCCGCATTCTGGAGATCATCCGCCAGGCCCGGCACCGCATGGCCGCCGCCGGAAGCCAGCAATGGCAGGACGGCTACCCCGCTCTCGACGACATTGCCGCCGACGTGGCACACGCCTGCGGATATGTGCTTTGTCACGCCGGAGAGGCCGCCGGACATACATTTGCAGAGTCCGGCTCCGGAGAGAACCGCCCGGAAAATGGCAACAGAAAGGAGGAGCCGATCGTCGCCTACGGAGCCATCCTCTTCGACGGTGAGCCCGCTTATGCCGAGATTCGGGGCGCATGGCTCACCGCCGGGCCCTATGTGGTCGTCCACCGGCTGGCCGTGGCCGACGAGGCGCTGGGGCACGGACTGGGGACGGAATTTCTCCGCCATGCCGCCCGTCTGGCCCTTGAGCGCGGCATCCGCGCCTTCCGCATCGACACCAACTTCGACAACCACCGCATGCTGCGCATCCTCGCGCGCAACGGATTCACCCGCTGCGGGACGATCCGCTACCGCAGCGGCCAACGCGAGGCCTTCGAGAAAATTCTCCTTCGGGAAGCAACCGACTGACAGGCCCCGGTTCACCGCACGCGACAGACACAAAAAAACCGGGGCTTTGGCTCCGGTTTTCAGACCGTGAACGGGCGGACCGTTCATTTACGCGTCACGATCTCCCGGAAGAAGTCCTCCTGCGAGATGTGGTAATAATCGCACAGATCAGCCAGCGTCGTCAGCAATATGCTGTGACGGCCGCTCTCGATACGGCCGATATTGAGGTCGGTATCAAACCGGACGCTCTCCTGGGTCAGGCCCTGGACACGACGGATCACGAGGGGGGGGGAAGATGGCCGCCGACTCACTCGGCCGCAACCGGGACGGGGACGACCGAAGAGGGCTGCTGCACGGGGGCCGAGACGATGCTGTCGACGACAAACTTCGTGAAACCGCGCCAGGGAAGCGCCCCGAAATACTCCTTGTAATGCAACTCGACGGTCCGGCCACCGAGGAGCATCAGTTCACGGGCCAGCGCCTCGTCGTCGACCGAAAATTCAAACTCGTAGGACTGGATCGTACCGGCCGTCCGGGATCGGATCCCCGACTGGATGAGCTTGCCCTCGTAGGTCTTGAAAAGAACCCCCTTGTAGACGACATAGTTCAGTTCGCCGCTCTTGACCCCTTCGCCAAAGACAAAGTAGAAGCGGAAATAGAAAAAGAGTGCCAGCCCTGCGACAAGCACCGAAAGGGTGATGATCCAAAATTTCTTCATGATCGGCTCCTTGAGGATACGGATACAAAGGTAGCAAATTTCGCGGATCGCAGGGGCACGGACCGGAAAAATAATTCTGCCGAAGGGAGATTCGGCGGCATCGGGAAGGGGTAAAGGCGAAAAAACACGATATTTTTCGAGCAAAGATTTGCAGAATGATTTTTTTTGTTTACCTTTGCACCACGATAAAACCGAAAGGCCTAATCGTCGGATGGTGCCATAGCTCAGTTGGTAGAGCAAAGGACTGAAAATCCTTGTGTCGGCGGTTCGATTCCTCCTGGTACCACGAAGAAAATCAACCACTTACAGCAATGTAGGTGGTTTTCTTTTTGTCTTTTCCGTAGCGGTTTTATGCACGTTTGAACAGGTTGTTTAAACCGTTGTTTAAACCATGAGTGCCACAATCGAGGTCGTTTGCCACAAGTCCAAAGTATTGGCAAACAATGAATCACCTCTAATGTTACGAATCACGAAAGACCGTAAGTCAAAATATTCCAGCATCGGTATTTCAGTCAATCCCGCATTGTGGGATTTTGAGAAAAACAGACCGCGTAGAAATTGCCCGAATCGCCTGCATATCGAACGCCTTATTGCAGATAAAATAGAAGCCTATCGTGCAAAGATGATTGAATTGCAGGCCGAGAAAAAGGAGTTTACCGCGACATCACTACATGAAAGAGTTGCAGACAAGACTACGAAACGCACCGTTGGCGAGGTGTTTCTATCACAAATCGAAAATTTGAAGCAAACGGGGCGAACGGGCTATGCGTTATCGCACAGAGAGGTCTACAATTCTTTGCTGAAATTCAACGGGCATCTGAATATCTACTTTTCAGACATCGACACGGTTTGGTTGAAACGCTATGAAACATGGTTGCGGGGACAGGGCTTTTCAGAAAATACGATAGGACGTCGATTCCGTACTTTGCGGGCAGTCTATAATGTAGCCATTGAGGAAAAGTGTGTGAAAGCGGATTATTACCCGTTCAAATCCTACAAGGTTTCCAAACTGCACCAAGCGACGGCAAAGCGAGCCATAAGTAAAGCGGACATCATGCGGATTATCGAATACCGCAGTAATGATTTCTACAAGCAATTTGCGGTCGATTTGTTTGCGTTCGGTTACTTTATGGGCGGGATTAATTTCGTGGACATCGCCTACCTTAAAACAGATAATATCGTGGATGGACGGCTGATTTACATACGGCGTAAGACTCACAAGTTGATTAGGCTGCCTTTGCAGTCCAAAGCGCAGGAGATTATAGAGCATTACCGAACGGACGGTGCGCTCTTTTTGTTTCCCATTCTTTCAACGTTTCATAAGACCGAGCAACAACAACGCAATCGAGTTCACAAAGTCATTTCCAAAGTGAACGAGCGACTGAAAGAGGTAGGGAAAGAGTTGGAAATACCTATCGACTTAACGACCTATGTTTCGCGGCATAGTTTTGCCACAGTCTTAAAACGAGAGGGTGTAAGCACGTCGATAATTTGTGAATCGCTGGGACATAGTTCTGAAAAGATCACGCAAATCTACCTCGATTCATTCGAGAACTCGCAAATCGACGAGGCCATGCAACATCTGCTGTAAGATTAAAGAGGACAGACATTGACAAGGGGTATAGATTTAACCCCTATGTCGATGTTTGTCCTTGCTGGTTATAGATATGTGGTTGAACGAGGACAGACTTTGTACGGCGGTATGATTTATAGACCGCTGTACAAAGTTTGTCCTCCTAATTCTGCTGATCCTGTGGTTAGATATTATTGGGTAGATAGCAGGACAGACTTGGTAAAAGGGGTTAATTATAGGCCCCTTTTCCAAGTTTGTCCTTTGTTTTTTATATTAGGGACTACTAACCACAGCTACTATGGATAAGAATTCAATCGGTTACACTCACGTCTTTACATTTACATGGGAGCAATTTCAAAGAGCATTGGTCTATACGAAAAAGTACTACGGGATGGATGCCCCTTATTTCTATCGGACATTGGATGCAGAATTGGAAGGCATAAACCAACCTGTTACGATTCACAACCGCCTCATGTTCGAGGATTTTTGTGACCGTCTGTTGTTCGCAGACAAGTCCACCTCCAAATATATGGAGCAAATACCCCACGAGGAGGTTCCGATTATATGGACACTGATGTTCGTAGAGTGGGGATTATGGTGCGAATGGCTGAAAGATCAAGACAGCGACTATACGCTTGGCGATTATTATGCCGATAATCTCAACAATTATTACCAAGACCACATGCGGGAGGAGTTATTGGAAACCTACCTGTTCTGCAAACAGACACCCATCCGCCCGCAACGAACAGTAAATATCCGTTAAAGAACATATTGTCCAAGTTTTAGCATGATTTTATCTTTGCTTAAGATCGGAAGAATAAAAAGCCGGTCGAGCAGGATTTATGGACAATAAGAAATACGACCGTTTGACAAAGAGTCTGGTTTATCCGTTGATGGAGAAGTATTATTCGAGCGGTGATTTGCCGAGCGATTTTTACAAGCGCGAGGGCTTGAGCGAAAGCCAGTTTTATACGAGGCGCCAGCGCTATCCGCGCGATCATCCGTCCGTGGCGAAGAAACTGGGTGTGGTACTTAAACCGACTCATATGCCTTCACGTTCCCCGCGAACGCAAGCTTCATCGGGCGAATCGGCATCGCCGTCAAACAGCGACTTCGTACGAGTCGATACTATCAAAGGCTCGTCGCTTTTCGCAGAGGCTGTTGCGGACTATGAATTATGCTATCCGAACGGGGTTCGGCTTCGTGTTACGTCGGCCACCCCGGCAGATCGGCTCTCCACGCTGATCAAGCTTTATTAGTCGGAGGGGAGGATATGTTCTCATTGGGAGATTCGGAAGTCTATTATCTGAGTTGCACGGCAACGGACATGCGCAAGGGGTTCGATGCACTGTGCGGAGAGGTTCGTCGCGGTATGGGCCGGGATCCGATAAGCGGGGAGGTGTTCATCTTCTACAACTCGGGCCGTACGCGCTTGAAGCTTCTCCATTGGAAGCGCGGGGGCTTCGTGCTCTATCACAAGCGCTTTGAACGGGGTATTCTTACCTTGCCTCGTTTGGAGGCCCGCGAGGGCGGTTATCAAGTCTCGTGGCGGGAGTTGGTATTGATGGTCGAAGGTGTGGAGTTGGAGCGCATACGGTCCCGCAAGCGTTACGATATTTCTTTGAAAAACAGCATAAATAGCGCTCGAATCTCTTTGTAAATCCATCTGTTTTGCGTATCTTTAAGATATGGAAAATGACAATACGACAGATACTTATACCATCGGTTTGAAACGACGCCTTGCGGCCCTTACGGCCGAACGGGATTCGCTCCGTTCCACAGCCGAACGTCTGTCGTCGGAACGCGACAATCTTCAAGGCGTGGTGGAGAAGATGCAGGACGAGTTGCGTCGGTTGCGCAGGATGTTGTTCGGTCGCAAGTCGGAGCGCTTCATTCCATCCGATCCGTCTCAACTCAAGCTGGACTTCGAAGGCGTAGCCGAGTTAAAGGAGGAGCGGGAGTATTCCGTCCTGCAAGGGAAGGCCGCCCATAAGGAATCGGCGCCACGCATCAAACGACCGGTCGAAGAACGTCAGCGGCGTATCTTTTCGGAGCATCTGGAACGCCGTGACGAGATCATCGAACCCGATGAACTCCCTGCGGAGAGCAAACGTATCGGCGAGGAGATCACCGAACTGCTGGAATACAATCCCGGGGTGCTCTATATCAGACGTCTGATATGCCGTGCCGAATGGCGACGGAGTCGTTATCGGTGAGTTGCCTTCCTTACCTCTACTCCGCGCCAATGCCGGGCCGTCGCTGCTAGCGCAGCTGCTTGTAGGCAAATATCAGGATCATTTGCCGCTGCATCGTCAGATCGGCATCTTCGCCCGTGCAGGGAGCGGCCGAGTTGCTCGAGCCGCTATACGGGGAATTGAAGAAAAGAGTGCTGGGCTGCAACTACATCCAGATCGACGAGACGACGATTCCCGTGCTGGACAAGGATAAGCCGGGAGCGACTCGTAAAGAGTATCATTGGGTAGTGCGCTCGCCGGAGTTGAAATCCCTGTTTTTCCATTACGACAAAGGTTCCCGGGCGCAGTATGTGGCCGTAGAGCTGCTGAAGGATTTCCGGGGCGCCGTGCAGAGCGACGGCTATGGAGCCTACGACATCTATGAGAACAAGCGGAGAGTCCTGCTGCTGGGCTGTCGGGCGCATATCCAGCGCAAGTTCGAACATGCCTTGGATGACGATCCTGAGCGTGCGGAATACGCCCTGCGGTTGATCGGGCAGCTATACGCCATAGAGCGCCGGGTGAAGGAGCAAGGGATACCCCTGGATGAAATCAAGGCCATACGTGAGAAAAAGCGCTCCGATATGCCTATGCGCTATACCCGCGCATGGCACGCTACGTCACAGACGGCAGATGCCGCATCGACAATAACCTCGCGGAGCAAGCCGTACGGCCGCTGGCATTGGGCCGCAAGAACTACCTCTTCTGCCGCAACCACGAGGCGGCATACAATACGGCCGTTGTCTACTCCCTGCTGGGGACATGCCGACTGTGTGTGTGGGGGGGCGGCAGTGCCCCCCCCCTCCTGCAATGAGTCGCGCCACTCTTCCCCGCAGGGGAATCTTCATAAATGGGTGCAGGATTCTATCTTATGAGCAGTACGGCAAGTCCGGCCTATACCGCTCTGTATGGCGGCGCATTCATAATAAGCAAGATTGAATATATAATCCCGCAATTCGGAACGACTCGCCAGACGATGATAGCGATAATGCTTCGGCAAGCGATGCCAGAAGCGAAATCGGCGCAGATCCCGACTGCTCGATTCCAGATAAATGATGCCCATACTCGTTTTGTCGATAAGCCCGAACAGGCTGTCTGCTGCAGGACATCTCCTGTCGCTGCGATGAAACAGATAAAGGGTGCCCGAAGGCAAATTGGGATGCTCCGTGAAAGGTTTTCTTCTCTTCATTGTTGCACTTTTTTTGTACTATCCTAAAAAGTGCGCGAAACCGACTGACGTATTGATGAATCAACCGTGGCCTATACGGAACAGCATAATACAAAACAGTCAGGAATCGCGCATGTTTGATACGCGTTCCAAACTGCTTGTCTGCTGTTTTTAATAATTTGGCCTTTTTGATTCGACAAACAGCTGCAACTATAATCTTTTCTGATTATAGTCGCACAGGTATTTCCTCTACCAAATTTAGACATTTTTTATTCTATCCCAAAATATTTCAACCTATTATTTTTTCTTAAGTGCATTTTTTCAATCGACTTATTCGAATTGTGTACTAAAACGGATACTTACGGAGCATCTCCATCTGCGGAGGCTTCTACTCGGGGAAAAACCCTCGGGGCATGAGGTTGGCATTTCGCTACGGCCCATTACCTTGCTGCCGGATGAAAAGGAGTGTCATGTGCCACCTATCGGGTATAATAGGGATGATTAAATATAAATTTATACCCGTAAGGGTACAAAATGAAAAATATTTGATATATTTGTACCCAAAGGGGTATAAATCATGAAACAGACATCTCTATCAAACTCGGTCAAGTCGATGCGCCGACAATATCATCTGACACAGGTGGAACTTGCCGAGAAGTCCGGTGTGGGACTGCGTTTTATCCGCGAACTGGAGCAGGGCAAACCGACACTTCGTCTTGACAAGGTCAACCAGATTCTGAATCTGTTTGGCTATGAGGTGGGAGCCGTGCCGATGACTAAAACCGATGAACGATGAAACAGGCTGTTGTATTTTTTCAGGATCGACGGGCCGGCTTCCTGACTGAAGACGAGAACGGTTATACATTCGTATATGATACCGGTTATTTGGCTGCACCCGATGCGCAGGCTGTGAGTCTGACCCTTCCGTTGAGCGACCGTCCCTATCGGGATAAAGTGCTGTTCCCGTTTTTTGACGGATTGATTCCCGAGGGCTGGTTGCTGGATATTGCCGAAAGGAACTGGAAAATCGATGCCCGCGATCGCATGGCCCTGCTTTTGGCCTGCTGTAAGGATTGTATCGGGGCTGTTGGAGTTCAACCCGTAATCACCAGGGAGGAGTAATCGATGGCTGTATGTTTGTATTGTTACGGGGAGTTGACCGCGGGTGAAAAGGATTTTCACAAGCGTTGTTCCCAAAAAATGTTCGGGACGCCGTATCCTCCCGAACTGCCCTATACGCGCGAAAATCTGACAGATCTTGCCAGACAGGTAATTCGCAGCCAGACAACCCTTACGGGGGTACAGGCAAAACTGTCACTCGATATTCTCAAGGGTGGACGAAACGAGGTCGACCGTTTTACGATTGTTGGGCTGTGGGGACGGTATATTCTGAAACCACCAACCGAACGATTCGCCCATTTGCCCGAGTTGGAGGATTTAACGATGCATTTGGCCGAACTGGCCAGAATAAGGGTCGTGCCTCATAGTCTGATTCGCTTTGCTGATGGCGAACTGTGCTATATCACACGCCGTATAGACCGCACTTCCCAGGGTGAGAAATTACCCATGGAAGATATGTGCCAGTTGACCGGGCGTCTGACCGAGCACAAATACAAAGGTTCGTACGAACAGATTGACAAGACCATCCGGAGATTCTCTGCAACCCCCTTGCTGGATCAGGTCAACTTTTGGGAGCAGGTCGTGTTTTCGTGGATCACGGGGAATGCCGACATGCATCTGAAGAACTTCTCGCTTTATAGCGAGGTGCCGGGTAAACATCTGCTTACTCCGGCTTACGACATGCTCTCCACAGCGCTGGTCATGCCGGAGGATAACGAGGAGCTGGCGTTGACGCTCAACGGCAAGAAGCGGAAAATCAGGAAAGAGGATTTTATCGCTTCCATGCAGACTGCGGGTCTGGGCGACAAGGTTATAGAAAACATCTTACACAAGTTTCGGAAGTCACAGGATGTCTGGTTCGCATATATGGATCGATCATTCCTTCCGCGAGAGATGAAAGAGGAATACAAAGGGATCATCCGAAACAGGATCAGCCAGTTGGCATAGCTAAGACATCGAACAGCCCGGAGATAAGAATCTCCGGGCTGTTTTGCGAATAGAGCAGAGCGTATTCCGCTATCCCAGTTTGGAGATGGCTCTCTCCACCTGCATCATGTCCCGGAGGATGGAGCTGTCGAGAACCCGGGCATAGTGTTGCGTCATCTTGATGTTGGAGTGCCCCAGCATCTTGGCGACGTTGTCGATCGTGGCGCCGCTGGCCAGCGTCAGGGTTGCGAACGTGTGGCGCGCGCAATGTGAAAAACATGCCCGAACGGCATTTTGCAGTTGGCAGCAACAAAAACGCAAACGGTTTGGGATGAGACGATTTTCCGTTTTTGAGGACGCAGTCCACCGCACATTGTAGCGAGACAACCGTTACTAGACCGTTACTCGTATCGTTACCTCGGCGTCCACAGGTAACCGGCAGCGATCGACAGACTTCCGTACGGCGTTTTACTCTCTGAATCACCGGTTTTTGCATAACGACGGACGCTTCGAACCACGGTATCTTTGCTCAGAGCAGGGAACCCTAAAAACCAGTCGTTATGAAAGAAGTCAGTTGCAAGGTTTTGCTCTACCTGAAAAGGAGCTCCCTGACCGCTTCGGGCAAAGCCCCGATAATGGGTCGTGTCACGGTGAACCGCACGATGGCGCAGTTCGGCTGCAAGCTCACCTGTACCCCCGCGCTGTGGAATGTCCGCGAGCGGCGTCTCAGCAACAAGAGCCGCGAAGCCGTGGAGACCAATGCGCGGATCGAGAAACTGCTGCTGGGAATCCATGAGTCCGTTAAGAGCCTTTCGTCCCGCCCGGGAGGATTCGATGCCGAGGCGGTCAAATGCCAGTACCAGGGCAGCCTGGAAACCCGCATGACCCTTCTCCGCCTGCTGGACCGCTACATCGAAGGACTCCGCAGCCGGGTGGGTATCGACTGCGCCCGGACCACGCTGAGCACCTACGTCTACACGCGACGCTCGCTCGAAGCCTTTATCCGCCGACGGTTCGGGCTTCCGGATCTTGCCTTCGGACAACTGAACGAACAGTTCATCCGCGAGTATCAGGATTTCACGCAGACCGAGCAGGGCTATGCCCTGCAGACGGTGCGCCACTACCTGGCCGTGGTGAAGAAGATCTGCCGCCTGGCCTTCAAGGAGGGACACTCCGAGAAGCTGCATTTCGCCTACTACAAACTGCCCCGACAGGTGGAGACGACGCCCAAGGCATTGAGCCGCGCCAGCTTCGAGAAGATCCGCGATCTGGACATTCCCCCACAGCAAGGGTCGCTCTCGCTGAGCCGCGACCTCTTCCTCTTCGCCTGCTATACGGGCACCTCCTATGCGGACGTCTCGCGCCTGACCGGGGAGAACCTCTACACGGATGAATCGGGCGCCCTGTGGCTCAAATACCGGCGGAAGAAGACCTACTACCGGGCCCGTGTAAAACTGCTTCCCGAGGCGCTGGCCCTGCTCGACAAATACCGCGATGCGGAGCGGGAGACACTCTTCCCGCACCAGTCGGCCGACGTAGTGAAGGCCAACATGAAGGGACCTCGGGGCCTGATCGGCATCCCGGAGGCGCTGACCTACCATGCCGGGCGGCACAGTTTCGGCACGCTGGCCATCTCCGCCGGGCTTTCCATCGAGAGCATCGCCAAGATGATGGGCCATGCGAACATCTCCACCACCCAGGACTACGCACAGATCACCGAGCAGAAGATCTCCGAGGATATGGACCGTCTGATCCGCCGCCGTGCACGGCGGCAGGACGAATCCCAGTCCAAGATGTAGCAACTTCCCGACGACGGCCGACTCCCGGAGATCCCGAGACCGGTCGTTGTGTTTGTCCCTGCTCCTTTTCATCCGGCAGCAAGGTAATGGGCCGGAGCGAAATGCCAACCTCATGCCCCGAAGGTTTTTCCCCGAGTAGAAGTCTCCGCAGATGGAGCCCCCGGGAAAAAGGTTGTCGTATTCGCTCCGGCCCGTTTGGGAAGATGCTACCGATGAAAAGGAGAAAAACTGTGAACGGTGGCATCGTGAGGGTCGGTTGCTCGTGTTCCCTTTCTGCCTTCTGTCTGTGCTGTCTTGTTGTCCTCGTTCTGCTCCTTGTCTATCAAAACTCGTTGCGATAGCCCTCCTCCAGCATCCGTTCGATATCCGAGGAGCGGTAGAGGATCTTGCCGCCCAGCTTGATGTAGGGAATCCGTCCCTGATTGTGGTAATCCTGCAAACTTCGGCGGCTGATCTTCAGCCGCTGCGAAAGCTCCTCATCCGTATAAGCTCTCGCCGTCCAACGAGGATTTGCGCTTCGAAAACAACGCCTCCAACGCCTTGGAAAGACGCTCCAGTGCCTGGAAGTACGAGCGGATCCGCTCGTCTTGCTCCGAAATCAATTCATTGCCCATCTCCCGTCTGTTTGATGCGAAATCCGGCCCGACACCACCTCGAGTGTCACGATCCGGATTCCGCCGTTTATACTCCGTTTCTGCACTTCTGCTCGTACCTGCGTCGTGCCTCCAGTACCGCAAGGAACGACCGCACATCTTCTGCCCGGTAGTAAATCTTGTGGTTGATTTGCGTGTAGGAGAGCGATCCGTTGCCGCGAAGCGTCTGCAACGTCCGCTTGGAGATATTCAGCAACTGGCAGACCTGCTGGTTGTCCAGCCACGGCTCCGGTTCGCCGATACGGTGTGCATGGCAGAGCGCGTCCATCCGTCGGGCAAACTCCTCGAACCGCGCAAGCATCCGCTCAAAGGTTCGGGATTCCACATTGACTATTCCCATGGCAGTGGTTGGCGTCGGTGTGGCACAGGTTGGCGTCGGTTACGGGCCCCATCAGAGCATTTCAATTGATTTTCGAGGCGTAGAACCATACGCCATAGTGACCTCGATAAGGAGGACATTAGAACGTCCTAATGCTTTTGCTTCCCAACATAAAGGGGCCTACTGACATCAACAGATCAATAAAACAGGAGATCGAGAGATCATGGTATCATGAACTCAGGGAGACAAGACATCAAGGGCTCTTGAGGCCAAGAGATCATGACGCCAGGAGATCAAGAAGCCACGAGTCCAAGATTTCAGCAGGGGCTGAGTTCCAGATTTCAGGACTTCATGAAGCCCGGATATCAAGAACTCCCGAGGTCTGGAGTTCTTGACCTCTGGAGTTCGCGAGTCCAAGAGTTCATGATTTTGGGACATCAGGGGTTCTTGACTTCTGGAGATCAAGACGCCAAGACTTCAATCCGTATTGATTTCCTGGCATCACTATTTCATGATGGATTGAGTTCAAGATTTATTCATTCCGTTTTGATGCAGTTTTGTTCCCGATGTCGGTTTCGGGAACGGATGGTTCGCCTCTTCAGATTGGCCAGCGAACAAGCGGGAACGGGACGTGATATTCGACCCGTTTTTGAGTCCCCAGAACATTATATGTTTCGGGACTCAGCAAGCTGTGTTTTCCGTTACACGAAATATTCTCGGAAACGAAAACAGCTTGCCCGCAAGGGGGGGGGAACTCCTCCGAAGTCGTCGCTTTTTACCGGGCAC
Source organism: Alistipes sp. An54 (assembly GCF_002159375.1). Classification (NCBI taxonomy): domain Bacteria; kingdom Pseudomonadati; phylum Bacteroidota; class Bacteroidia; order Bacteroidales; family Rikenellaceae; genus Alistipes; species Alistipes sp. An54. Next base: position 5,793 of record NZ_NFIA01000022.1, on the reverse strand, counting down.
CCCATGTGCCGAGACCGGATTTTAACCGCCGAAGGGTTTCCGGCACCCTTTGTTCAAAAATGGGGACCTTGGAAGGCATAATTGCGTCCTACGGGCAAAAGAAAAGGAGCAGGCTTTCAAAGGCTGCTCCGACAAATGGGGATATTCTGTTTCGATTCTCGGATGAGATCACACCGGTTTTCTGACTGTAATCACGAGATATGACGAACATTCAATGGCTTGTTCCATCTCAAATCGAGGCCGTGACGCGACCCTTTCTTCATACACATAAGCAACGTATGACAAAGGAATTAGCCGCCACAATGGCCTTCTTACACGCTCAAATCCATAGAAATCCTGTCAATTATTGCCATGATTTGGGCAGTTAAGGACCATTCTTTTGTGCAAAAAATACGCTGGGAAACCTGCTTATGGGCACACCCAAATATGACCAAACAATTGCTGTCAGTGGAGGAAAAGTAGGTTGCACACCATTTATCGAGTTTATTTTTAGAGTAATTGCAGAGACATAGACTACCCTGAAAGAAACTTTTCCTCTCGGGCATGTCTTTAACACTCAATCCGTGAACATTTCAGCCCAGCTACCTGCTATGTTCTGTCCGTGGCAGTGGTTGGCTTCGGTGTGGCTGTAGTTGGCGTTGCTGGATGGTTGGAGGATCGATTTTTCTCACTATTTTTACGTCTCGTTATGGCAACGATTGTTATTGAAAACCCGCACCCCGAAAAGGTCCTGCAGCATGCTGTCCTTTCATGCGGTTACCGGAGGACGATTGACGGTCAAAGTCGATGAAGGAAAGATCGTCATCACGAGCCACCGTTTGAACGAGAATGAATTGAAGCAACTGTTTTCGGATTTTATCCCCCAAAGCGAAGAATCAAAAACGATAGACAATCATGACTAAGGCTGATATTGTAAAGCAGATAGCAGAGCGGACCGGCGTAGAACGTGAGGTTGTTTCTACTATTGTAGAGAATTTCATGGAGCAGGTTCGTTCATCCATGATTCATGGAGAGAACATTTATCTGCGAGGATTTGGCACTTTTCTGCTCAAACAGAGAGCCGAGAAGGTAGCACGTAATATATCTAAAAATACGACGATTGTTATTCCTGCGCATACGGTTCCGGCATTCAAGCCTTCTCCGGATTTCGTGAAGCTAATGGGAAAATAAAAGTAGGCCTATTATTAAGCGCCTCATAACTTTTATATTTGTTTTTATTGTATTGCTGTTTTTTCTCAGCATCGAATCGAGGGAATGGTTGTCGATTCTCTCGGTTCTCCTATAGATGCGGCTGTTGTAGTATTGATGAACCTCTAAACGGAAGTTCAATCGCACAACAGATTACCGTTTCAGACGGTCTTTATCGTTTGGATGAACGGTGAGCCTCTGTTTTTATCAATTGTTATAATTGAGCGATGTCTTGCGGGAGAATATTAAAAACCCATATAAAGTTTAACTCATCGCTATGATCATTCTTTTTCGTATATAGCTGCCAATTAGATCCGTTGAAGAGTTGTCTGCCCTCTGAGTTTCGATCTATATATTCCCATTTTTTCAGGAACTGACCATCTTTGGAACTGACACTTATACACCATTCATGCTCCGGCTTACCGTTCCACGCATCGTAAAATGTGTCAAAAGTGGGTTCTCCTAAATATTGAAACGGATTAAAGCTATGAACTAATGCCGAATCTCCAGGATCGACAACAGCATCAGCTTCAATAAATGGTGATGTTGTAATAATTAGAATCTGATCGGTATTGTTTTTTACATACCAAGAGGTTGCATGCGTAGCCACCCATTTCTTCGGGTCGCATGATATGCTAATTAGTGTAATCGCAAATATGAAAGCAATCTTTTTCATGGCATTTGTGAACTACTCAATATCTGTGGGAAGAATGTCAAAAACCCATGCAAAGTTTAATTCATCACTATGACTATATTTTTTCGTATATAACCGCCAGTAAGATTCATTAAAGAATTGCCGTCCTTCTGCGTCTCGGTCTGCATAATTCCAACTCTTTAATAAGCACCCTTCATTCGAAAGAATATCAGTATGCTGATCTTGGACCGCTGTTTTTTCCCAAATGTCATATAAGCCGTTGAAAGACGGAATACCCCAATGTTGCGGAGGACAAAATGAATGGAAACAGACAGAATCACCCGAAATAATTGTTAATATCGACATTAAATGTCCGGGAACAGTTGTTATACTTATTGGTTTATTAGTTGCGTTTTTCACATACCAGTAGGTATAATGAGTCTTCAAATGCTCAGGTGGATCACATGAGACACCTCCCAGAATGATTATACATAGAAAGAATATCCTCTTCATAAGTAGATTTGGTTTACTTTTTTACAAAGATAAAAATGTTCAGGGAATAATCCCTGAACATTTAAATTAATTGTCAGTTGTCGCAGATTATTTCAAGCTGCGCTCCTTGGTTAATTGTAAACGGAGAGTTTATAGTAACGGACTTGTTGGCCCGAAAGGTCAGTTTAGCACTATTCGTTACGGTAACATTTCGTGTAAGAATATTATTCCCTGAAAAAACGAATTATTCCTCCAGAGGAAGGACTACACCTTTGGCGTTACAGAACGGACGGTTCAAATAATCGAAAAAATTCAAATAGACTTGATTGCTGTCATGGTAAAGTGTTATTAGACATCTCCCGCCCATTTTTCTCCAGTCAAGCCGCCCCTGGATTTGGAATTGAACGTCACCATTTCGTTTCACACGTAGTTTCTCGAAACTCGAACTCTCATCCGTGGCACTATAGTGGCTCAAGTTCCCGCCTGTGCGATTTAGACGGAAAAAGTCTGGGGCAAAGCTGACTTCGACTATCGTACCTTTCATGCGGACATAGCTCTGATGAGCATCAGCTCTTTTCCCTTTTTTACCGTAGACTTCGTCAATTTCGATAACGAATCGTTGCGATTCGAGTGTAGCAAGAGACGCCTCGTAGACTTGATTAGTTGATGAGGTGTTGTGTCGTTGGGCGGAGCATCCCGACAGTATGGCTGCCAGCGGGAGGAGGAAAATGATTGAGAGCTTCATTCTATTTTCTATAATTTACAAATGCTTCAATTGCGGCTTTACTTGCGTCTAAAAGGCCCTGCCCTTTAAATCCTGTTAAATTGCGGCCTTCAGAGAGCCGAAATTCATTGAATTCTCGTTCAACCGTGGTCCTGATGTGTATCCCAGGATAAAGAATACGTACCGTTCTATACCAAGCATAATCCGCTGCTTCAGCATAGCCGGGAGTCAATCGATAAATAGATGAATTCTTAATTGCGTTATAATATGACATAGAACCTGTAGTTTCATACCAAGGTTCAGGTGCGTAAGCAGGAAATTGTCCAGTGGGAAGTTCTATCCTGTTGAAATCATTATCATTACCTGTGGTGAACGTGACATTCGCCTTAATATAGTCCGAGAATCGTAGTATCAATTGGCCATGAGGCTCGCTATATTCTTTACCGCAAGCAGAGCAACGATTTTGCCAGCCCAAGTTTCTCATATGGCAGTCGCAAATCCAATGGCATCCTGGATCAATTGCTCTTGTAGCTGGGATATCAGGGATAGCAGGATTGGTAATCTCATCTTGGCTACAGTTAACCAAAAATAGGCCACAAAACATCAGAATGGAAGAATAAATGATTCTTTTCATAGCTTAAATTTTTTAGTTGGTTCTCATTACAAAGATAAAAATAAAAACTTAGATTCACAATACTTGATAATATGATTTTTAAAAGAAATAATTCTGCATTATGAATATTCATGCTTATTTTTTAAGGAAAAATAAAACTTTTTGTTAATTATTAGGCCGAGTGATTTTATATATCTGGTTGTAAAGAAATATGAAAGTTTCTCTCAAAGGTGTATAATATTGTGCTGCATGATAGATAACCAAATTGAAGACGACGCATAGTTGCCTGTTTGAGTTTTGAGCGCGAGCTACGCGTATGCATTCTGGTAGTTGATACAGAAAAAAGTAGTGAACTTTGTAAAGATTTTTTCAGAATCTCCTGCTTGCCCCCCTTCCAATAGCCGGTTACACGGCCGGATGGCATAGCGACACGCCGAGGAGCTCAACCCGTCGAAGAGAGCGTGTAGGCATACTCCGTTTCATTGAGCAGATTGGAGGCTGAAGTCCAAAGTTCCCACCCCCTCGCCGACTTTCAGCGCATCGACGCGTGTCTCGGGCGATCTGCATAACATCAAGGGGTTCGGGCTGGGGCTCTATTACGTTCGACTGATTACTGAAAGACATGGCGGTGAGGTCTCTGTGGTGAGCTCACCAGGCCGCGGATCAATCTTTATCCTGACTCTTCCCGATGATGAACGATAGAATCCATATGCTGCTTGTCGAGGATGAGCAGACGCTGGCCGATATCATTGCCGATACGCTCGGCGAAAAGGAGTTCGACGTCACGGTTGCCTACAACGGTATCGAAGGGCTGCGTCTTTTCGACGAACGGCACCCCAACGTCGTCGTTATGGACATCATGATGCCTGGCATGGAGGTTTTTGTTTGTCGATGAATTGCGGCGCCGGTCGACCGACGTGCCGGTGCTCTTCCTTTCGGCCTGCATGTTTTCATCACGCGCCTGCGATGCCGGTTGTCCGCCGATCCTTTGGTGCAGATTGTCAATGCCAGAGGTGTCTGTTACAAATTGTTATACTAACATGTGATACAGAGAAGATAAAGATTGACAAGCGTCCCGAACTTAAGATATTCGATATCGACAGTGGATTCTTTAAGATTTAAGATTAAGGAAGGAGGAATGTTTTCTGTTCTTGTGCTTTCTGTCAAACAGTTTTTCAAAAATTATCAGACATGTTAAAAATTTATAACGGATATACCGGCTTTAGGTTCTTCTCGATTCCATATAGTATGTCAAGCGAACTGCTTCGACCTTCGATGTTCATGGCATAAACGCTTTCGTCGGACATCGAGGCGATCAGAAAGTTGCGGGTCTAGGCCGTTTGCCAACCGGTGCGGCAGGCATTGCGCACGGCAAAGATCAAGATGCGCTGCTCTGCCAGCGCCTCTTCGACGGCGGGAGGGTAGCGGCGGTAGAGGGCGCGCCCCAGAGCCCAGATCACCGGGTGACGGGCTTGCAGCAGAAGTTCAAAGACGGATTTTTCGAGCGGCGACTGGAACCCGCTGATTACAATGCGGTCGGTAGCGCAACACGCCTCGGCCCAGTGCAAGGCCTGTTCCTCGACGGTGGGCGAAACGACGCGCGAGGCGAAGAAGGCGACCTTTCGGCGGTCGAGTAGGGCGGGGTTGCCCGTGTAGTCGTAATCGAAAGCCATAAAAACGTGGGTTGCCGCATTGACTTACCCCATACTCAGGCCTTCGCTGCCCCTCTCGAAATAAGCAACACGGACAGCCCACGCGAAACATGTATTGCACATAATGCGCCAATAGCATACGGATGCAATACATACGTTTACGGAGCGCCCGGCTACATTTCTTTCGAGAGATCAAAGTTGCGAAGTTTGAATGCGAAAGAAAACGTAACAAAACGTTCGTATAAAATGTCCGGCTCCGCGGATCGGCACGGAACAATTTACAAAAATAGGAAATTAAATCGGAGAACCGCCAACGGTCGCCGATTTCTGCGGTGAAATCTCATTAACTTGTGAGTTAGGGAGGCTCTATCTTCAGCCTGATATAATCCTCCCGGGAGTTTGGGGCACTATTAATTGAGTTCCGGTCGAAAAACGACCTTGGCATAAAGATGTGCTGATTCTGGGACGGGACCGTTGAAGATTGACTTAA
>NZ_NFIA01000021.1:0-33904 GCF_002159375.1 Alistipes sp. An54 | reverse complement strand
CCCCCCCCGAATACTTCACGGAACTTCAAAGGGTCAGCAAAAACCAAATCATTTGGGGTGCTAACTACTTTGTAAAATACTTGTCGAAAGGCACAAAGGGTTGGATATGTTGGTTCAAAGGACAAACCGGGCTAACAATGTCAGATTGCGAACTTGCTTATTCATCCTTTGATTGCCCGACAAGGGTTGTGACAATAAACCGTTGCGAACTTGCAAAGCAACAAACGATTCATCCGACCGAAAAGCCCATCAAACTTTATGGGTGGTTGCTGATGAATTATGCAAAGCCGGGTGATAGAATCCTTGACACGCATTTGGGGTCGGGTTCAATTTGCATTGCAGCGCATGACTTGGGGTTTGAAATGTTGGGGATTGAACTTGACCCCGGTTATTTCAATGCCGCAAAGCAACGGTTGTTGTACCACCAAGCACAATTAAAGTTATTCTAAAACAAGTAAAGATTATGACTTACAACGATTTGACCGAAAAAGTGCATTCCAATGCCGTAAAGCATGGCTTTTGGGATGAAAGAAGAAGCAACGAACATTGTTTGATGCTTGTTGTTACCGAAATCGCCGAAATGGTGGAAGCCGACCGCAAGGGCGACAAAGCCGGGGTCGGTGCAAAGCTGATTATCAAACAGGACATGGGGAAAGGCAAAGCATTTGAAGATGCGTTTGAAGCAATCATAAAGAATACCGTTGAAGATGAAATGGCAGATGTCGCCATTCGCCTTTTCGACCTTGCCGGGGCATTGGGTATTGACTTCGAGAAAATGAAGCCTTGCCGATATTACCGGGCATTCGACAAGTTCAGCTTTACCGAAAACGCTTTTGCCTTGTGCAAGGGTCTTTCCCGTGACGTGATAGGTATTGAAAAGCGTATTCAATTCGGCATTGCTTATGTCAATGAATGGGCAAAGTCTTTGGATATAGACTTGTGGTGGCACATTATGCAGAAAATGCGCTACAATGAAAGCCGCCCAATCCGGCACAATAAAGCGTATTGATAAAGCAAATGCAATGCACTTGCATAACAAAAGGAAAGTATTTGTATAACTTAAAAACAAACGTATATGTTTCAATGTGAAGTAATTGGCAATATCGGGAATGATGCCGAAATCAAGGATTTCAGCGGCAAAAAGTATGTGTCATTCAATGTCGCCCATTCCGAAAGGAAAAAGGATGCCCAAGGGGTCGTGAATGAATCAACGGTGTGGGTGTCCGTCCTTTGGTACGGTGACGGCGGCGGTCTTACGCAATACTTGAAAAAGGGGTGCAAAGTGTTTGTCCGGGGGCGTTTGTCCTTAAAGACCTATCAAGACAAGCACGGGAACACCCAAATCGCCGTCAATGTCAATGCGAATGAAGTAACCTTGTGCGGTCTGAAAGGCGAAAGCCAACAACAGGGCGCAACGGCAGCACAGACGGCACAGCCCCAACCATCCGACAATGCAAATGATGATTTGCCGTTTTAATGCTTGTGGCTTATGAAATGCAGATATGACAATATCATTGCCATTGACCCCGACAAGGACAAATCGGGCGTGGCGTTCCTCAAACCGACAACACGGCAATTGGAAGTGTCAAACTTGACCTTTCCGTGCCTGATGGATTACTTGCAATTCTGCAAAAAGACAAGTCTTGAAAAGCAAGAAACGGTCATTGTCATTGTTGAAGCCGGGTGGATGGTCAGGAAAAGCAATTTCCATGAAGCGCAAGGACACCGGGCGGAAAAAATCGCAAAGGATGTCGGCGCGAACCATGAAACAGGGCGCAAGATTATCGAAATGTGCAAGCATTACGGGCTTGAAGTCTTGGCACACGCCCCGTTGGTGAAGTGTTGGAAAGGGAAAGACCGAAAAATCACGCATGAAGAATTGGCTTCATTCACGGGATTGACCGGGCGAACCAATCAAGACGGGCGCGATGCGGCTTTGCTTGCATGGGTGTTTTCGGGCTTGCCTATCCGGGTAAAAGTTGAATAACTTGTGCTTAACTTTTTTTCTAAAAGGGTGTGTCATTGTGATACACCCTTTATTTTTGCATTTGCATTGCAAACTAAATTCAAAAGTAAATGAAACCAATTGATTTTCCGCAATCCACAAAGGTATTGCAAAAGCCGTCCACCATGTCGGACAATGAATGTTCTTCTTTGCACGTATGGAATGACGGCAAACAGTGTGTTTCTTGTTGGAAGCCGACTTTCAAGGAACGTATCAACATTTTGTTCGGCGGTAAAGTGTGGCTTGGTGTCCTTTCGGGCAAGACGCAACCGCCCGTCTTTGTGTCAGGTAAAGCGGTGTTCAATAAACAGCCCCTAAAAGACCGAATTTCGGCTTTTCTTTCGGAAGCAAAGGAAAGTATCATTGAAGCGTGGGAAAGCCTTGCAGGAGCCGCCAAACACCCCGACAAACGAAAGCATTTCATTGTCGGCGCAATCATTGCCCTTGTCGTGGGTGTCTTGTTCGGTGCTTTGGTCGGCTTCATAGCCGGAAGCCTTGCCGGGGCAATCAAGGAATGGTGGGATTCCAAAGGACACGGCACGGTTGAACTTATGGACTTTGTTTTCACCGTTATTGGGGCTTTGTGCGGGGCTTTGGTCGCCCTGATGATTTGTGCATTGTTCAACATCAATTCCGTATTGTCATGGCTACTAAAATAATTGAAGCGAGCATTGACACGCTTATTCCCGACAACAAGAATTTCAACAAGGGAACGGAGTTTGGCGAACACTTGATGGATAAGTCCTTGCGTGAATTTGGGCTTGGTCGGTCAATCCTTATCGACAAGAACAACCGCATTATCGCAGGGAACAAGACCGCCGAAAAAGCCGCCGACATAGGCTTTGACAATGTTATCATTGTAGAAACCGACGGCAATTCACTTGTGGCGGTCAAGCGCAAGGATATTGACCTTGATTCGGCAAAAGGACGTGAACTTGCCCTTGCCGACAATGCAACAAGCAAAGCAAACCTTTCCTTTGACACGGACTTGATAATGCAAGAAGCTGAAAGGTTTGACTTTGACCCGGAAGATTGGGGCGTTGCATTGGATGCCCAAGAGGAAAGCGAGGATGAAGAAGAAAGCCCGGCAAAAAAGGTGATTGACACAAGGTTGATTGTTGAATGTGGGGATGTTGCCAAATTGTCGTTGTTATTCAACGAGTTACAAGAAAGGGGCTTCAAGTGTGAATTGAAAGAATAAAGTTATGAAAGTGACAAAATCAGACTAAAAAAGGCATAACATGGCGAAATACGGTAAGAAGATAGTTGAAAAGATTGTCGGACTTGTCAAGTCGGACACGTTCACCATTGCCGAAATATGCCGCCAAGTGGGTATCACCCCCAAGACTTACCATCAATGGATTGATGATTATCCCGACTTTGCCGCCGCTATTGAACAGGCAAAGGATGAACGGATGCAATTCTTTGTTCAGGAAGCCAAGAAATCCTTGTTGAAGAAGATACAAGGGTACGAAGTGACCGAAACAAAGGTTGTCACCATTCCAAGCAAGCAAAAGGATGAAAAGGGCAACCCAAAGCCGATAATCAAGGAACAAACGACCACGAAGAAGCATATTCAGGCGGACACGGCGGCAATCATATTCACTTTGACCAACGGCGACCCGGAACATTGGCGCAACAGGCAGACAACGGAAATCACGGGCAAGGATGGAAAGGATTTGTTCGCGGGCAAGTCAGATGAAGAATTGGATAATGAAATTGCGGAACTGAAAAGGAAATTGGAATAATGGCGCAAAGAGGTGACAAGATAAGGTATTGCAAGGCTTTGAAAGAACGGCTTATTCGTGAAAGCCGTTCCGATTTGTTGCGCTTCACCCTTGCCACAATGCCCACGTTCCGCCCGGCGGACTTTCACCGCCGATATTACAAGGTCTTGACGGATTTTGCGCAAGGTAAAATCCGCAAACTAATGGTGTTCATGCCGCCGCAACATGGAAAGTCGGAGGGTTCGACAAGGCGTTTGCCCGCATTCCTTTTGGGCAATGACCCCGAAAAGCGGTTGGCGATTGTGTCTTACAATGCCCCCAAAGCAAGGAAATTCAACCGCGAAATCCAACGAATAATCGACACGCCCGAATATCACGACATATTCCCGGAAACAAACCTTAATGCCGCCAACGTGACCACGATTGCGGGGTCTTGGTTGCGCAATGCGGATGAATGCGAGATTGTAGGACACCGGGGCGGCTTCAAGACGGTAGGTGTCGGCGGTGCTTTGACGGGTGAACCCGTGGACATTCTTATCATGGATGATATTTACAAGGATGCGAAAACGGCATGGTCGCCCATTGTCCGTGAAAGTGTGTCCGACTGGTACGATACGGTTGCCGAAACCCGACTTCACAATGATTCCCAACAATTGATTGTGTTTACCCGTTGGCATGAAGATGATTTGGCGGGTACGTTATTGCGGCAACAAGGCGTGTATGATGCGGAAAGCAACCCCGATGGGTGGGTTGTTGTCGTTTATAAGGCTATCAAAGAGGGCAAGCCGACCGAATACGACCCACGCAAAGAGGGTGAAGCCCTTTGGGAAGAAAGACACAACTTGAAGAAGTTGCAAGCGATACGCAAGCGCAATCCGCAAGTGTTTGAATCCTTGTACCAACAAGACCCGCAACCACGTGCCGGGCTTATGTATGAAAGCGGCTTTGTTGAATACACCATTCGCCCGGCGACAAAGTATGTCAAACGGAAATGTTATGTCGATACGGCGGACACGGGCGCGGATTACTTGTGTGCCATTGTCTATGATGAAACGGATGTCGCGAACTATGTTGTCGATGTCCTTTACACGACACGCCCGGTTGAATATACAGAACCCGCCCTTGCAAAGATGCTGACGAAACACGGTGTCGCCTTGTGCATTGTGGAAGCCAACAACGGTGGTCGCCTTTTCAAGAACAATGTTGAAAAGCAATGCCGACTTATGGGCAATGGTAAAACGACATTCACGGCATTTCATCAAACGGAAAACAAGGACACACGCATTTATCAGCATTCGGCGATGGTGCAAAACCTTACGTTCATGCCGCAAGGGTGGAAAACCTTGTTCCCTGAATTTGCCAAGGCGATATGCGGTTATCTGAAAGCCGGGCAAAATGAACATGATGATGCCCCCGATGCCCTCACGGGAACAATCGAAAAGAGGGCAAACACCCGTAAATCAGATGTTGCGGGTCTTTTTGGATTTTAACGTGTTTCACTATAAAACAAAACAGATATGCCAATCGAAGAAATTTTCAAGAAAGCAACGGCAAATGATGTGATTTCGGAATTGAAGTCTTGCCGTTTTATCCCGCAACCCGATGTGGAACGTGCGGAAAAGGCACTTAACCCCAAGTTGCATGATATTAACGACCCGGTTATTCGCAAGGACAAGCGGGTGAAGATTGATGCGGATGATGAAGCGGAATCAGCGCAAAAGATTATCACGGTTGATGGCGAAAGAACCAATTACAGGACGGAAAAGGTCGCAAGAATTGCCCTTGCCATTCAACGCCTGATTATCAACCGTGCCGTTTCATTCTGTTTCGGCAACCCAATCAACTACAATGCGACCCCAACCAATGACAATGAAGCGTTGATTCTTCATGCTTTGAACCGCATTTTGTATGATGTGAAGTGCAATTCACTGAATCGTAAAATCGGACGTTCAATTTTCGGTTACAAGGAATGTGCGGAGTATTGGTACACGGTCGAAAAGCCCAATAAGAAGTATGGATTCAATTCAAAGCACAAGTTGCGTTGCGCCTTGTTTTCGCCCGCTTACGGCGATATGCTTTACCCCTATTTTGACGAAACGGGCGACATGGTAGCCTTTTCACGTGCTTTCAGCCGAAAGGATGCAGGGGAAAACGCCGTTGATTACTTTGAAACGTTCACGGACAAGGAACATTGGTTGTGGATTAACGGGGCAAATGGGTATGAAGCCGCGCCGGGCTATCCAAAGCCTATCACAATAGGCAAAATCCCTATCATTTACGGACACCAACCCAAGTTTGAAACGGAAGATGTGGACAAGCTGATTGACCGCTTGGAAACCTTGTTGTCGAACTTTGCCGACACAAACGACTATCACGCAAGCCCCAAGATTTTCACAACGGGTTTAATCAAGGGATGGGCAAAGAAAGGCGAAAGCGGTGCGGTCATTGAGGGTGAAGATGGCGCGACAATGCAATACGTGTCTTGGCAGTCCGCCCCGGAAGCCGTCAAGTTGGAGATTGAAACCCTTTTGAAGATGATTTACACAATCACCCAAACGCCGGACATTTCGTTTGATGCGGTCAAGGGGCTTTCGGCGATAAGCGGCATTGCGTTGAAGTTGCTTTTCATGGATGCCCATCTAAAAGTGCAGGACAAACGGGAAATCTTCGATGATTACTTGCAAAGGCGTGTGAATGTCATTCTTGCTTATGTCGGCAAGATGAACAATGCGTTGGAATCGGATTGCGAAACAATAGCCATTGAACCCGAAATTGTGCCGTATATGCTTACAAGCGAGATTGACGAACTTAACTATTGGCTTACCGCCAACGGCAACAAACCCGTGATTTCGCAAGAAGAATCGGTCGAAAAAGCCGGGCTTTCAAGCAATGTCGAATTGACCATGCAGAAGTTGAAAGACCAAGCGACAACCGAAAATTCTTTCATAATCGGTGAACCACAACTTGAAATGGATGCGTGATGAAAAGGAAGATTGTTAAGGAAGCACCGAAACATCAATGCCGGGATTGTACGCATTCGTATGATTGGCATGAAAAGGATTGGAAAGGGGATTTGTTTATGTGCAAATGCCCTTTCCATACAGAGGGGAAATATAGCAAGTTTTTGTCAGACCCTCAATGTGAACACTTCAAATTAAGGGGCAATGGCTAAAAGGCAGAAAGTAAAGCGGTTTTCGGTGCAATCATACGATGCCGCACATTACAGGCAGACGGAACAATACACGCAAGCCGTTGATGCCTTGTTTGACCGCGCCACCAATGAGATTGTAAGGGCGGCGGCAAAGGGTCAATATGACCCCGACAAGCCGTTTTCCTTTGATGATTATCCAAGTGTGAAGGCGTTAATGCAAAGCGTCACGAAGCAGCTTGCAAGCCGCATTACAACGGTTATTGAATCGGGGTCAAAGAAGCAATGGTTGTTTGCTTGCAGCAAAAACGATGGCTTCATTGCTTCAATCCTTGAAACAAGCAAGTTGAGCAAAGCACGGTTGAAGAAGATGCAAGACCAAAATTTGGATGCCTTGAAAACCTTTCAGGGGCGCAAGGTTGAGGGCATGAACCTTTCGCAACGTGTGTGGAAGTATGTTGGGCAATACCGTGAACAACTTGAAGCCGCCATTGATGCCGGATTGGGCGAGGGTCGGAGCGCGGCACAACTTTCAAGGGATGTCCGGCAAAACTTGCGTGACCCGAACCGATTGTTCCGCCGTGTGCGTGATAAGCGGGGCAACCTTGTGTTGTCAAAGGCTGCAAGGGCATTCCACCCCGGACGTGGCGTTTACAGGTCAAGCGCAAAGAATGCCGCCCGGCTTACACGGTCGGAAATCAATATGGCGTACCGTGAAAGCGATTATTTGCGTTGGCAAAGCCTTGATTTTGTCGTTGGCTTTGAGGTGAAACGGTCGAACCATGAACCATTGTGCGATTGCGACATTTGCGAAAAGCTGCAAGGGCGTTACCCCAAGCACTTCAAGTTTAAGGGCTGGCACCCACAATGTATGTGTTACGCCGTGCCAATCCTGATGGATGAAGAAACCTTTGATGAAAACGAGTTGGGCGACCTCAAAGCGGCTTTGCGTGGCACTCAATACAAGCGTTTGGAAGCCAAGAATGTTGTTGTCGATGTGCCGGACGGCTTCAAAGAATGGGTCAAGGAACACGAAGAAGCGCAAGCCAATTGGAGTTCGACACCCTATTTCATCAAAGACAACTTCAAGGACGGCAAGTTATCCAAAGGATTGAAGTTTGACACCCAACAGATTGACCCGGTGCAAAGGCAGCTTGACGCCCTTATGCCGCAAATCACCCAAGCAAGAATGTTGGCGAAAAAGTGGGGCATGGCAGACCAATTAAATATGCTTGAAACGTATGTCACCAACAAGGATATTACGAGAATACAAAGCCGAATTGCAACCATCCAATTGAAAGCGGCTGAAATGCAATCGGCTGAAAGTGACATTCGGGCAAAATGCAGTGAATGGGGATTAAGCACATTTGTTCTTGACACGGCAATGAAAGTACCCGAACACAACGCCATTACAAGGGCTATTGATATACTGAAAGAGCGTGTCGAAAAGGCAAAAGAAGAATATGAAGCATTCATCCATGATGCCAACGAAGCAATCAAGGAAGCCCGGAAATACAAGATTGATGTTGATGATATGTTGAATATCATTGCCACAATTACAGGCGACAAGCGCGAATGGGTTATGACAAAGGCTTCATGCAAAGACGCATTGATTAAGTTCCAACAGGAAATCCAAAAGGCGGTTGATGAAGCCAAGGGCAAAAGCGGCAAAGACGTTCCGCATAGAGCCGTTAAAACCGATTATAAGACGGATGCGGATGTTGATGAAACTTTCAAATCTATCAATTCAGAATTTGCAGCCGACAAATGGTTTGCCAATGGTGATTTGAAGTTGTCACCGACAACCCGGCGCGGTGTCAATGGTGATACATTCATGGATGGGCGTATAAGGCTTACCCCTGACAGATTGCAACGTGTTAAGTCGGCATTGGCTAAAATCGGACAAGGCAAGTCCGATACAATCACCGAACTTGAAGCCGATGCAATGGCAACATTTTGGCATGAAATTACGCACAACCGCAATGTTCCGGGTAATATGTATATAACAAGCACGCAAACCGATGTCATGGAAATGATGAATGAGTTTGTGGCAAGAAAGACATTGCCGGAATTTTATTCTAAACTTGGGTGTGTCAAGACACCGCAACCGCAATTCATCAATAATCGCGATTCAACGGGTTACAACCGCCGTGTTTTGGGGTATGATTATGTCATTCAAAAGTTGGGTCTTGACCCGGACAAGGTGTTGCAGTCTGCAAAAAAGAATCTGTTTGCCTTGAAGTATTCAGAGCAAGAAACAACGGCAATTCAAGCATTGTTGGATGGTGGACTTGACACATTCAAGGGTGCTAATGGTAAAAAGATAGGTAAAGCGCAATTGAAGAAGATTGTTGCGATGTGCCGGAGGGGTACAAGTACGACAACAATAGAAAATTACCTTAAAAATGAGGGAATTATAAAGTAACTTTGCATTATGAACCATTCAAATAACGACAATATGGATTATTCAAACTTGAAAAACAAAACAATTTATGATTTCTGCAATGATGAAAGCGTAATCAATGATTTGGTCGTGTCAAAGGAAGATTTCTTTCGTGACTTGGAAGAATATCCCTTACTTAATGCCCATGTCTTGATTGAGTATGCAGAAATGACCCACAATGATGAATTGTTGCAAGCCGTGAAAAGTCAGTATAAGGCGGAACTTGAAGCGGAAAATAACGAATGAAAGGGAAAGGGGCATTAAGCCCCAATCCCTTTTATTTTGGCGGTTTGCGGTTGGTTTTCTTGCGGTGTATTACACCCCGGTAGATAATGCACTTGTCGTTTCGATAAGGCTTGTTTTTGGTGATTCCGAAAGCCCACAACCGCGACTTTGACACGCCCAATTCAACAGGCGTGAACTTGTCGAATATGGCGGTGATAGACCCGAAATAATGATGGTCGTTGTCGCCAAAGCATACATGATACACTTTATCGCCATACATAGTCCTACAAAGTCAATGTTATTGTTGTTTCAACGAAACTTGCGACTTCTTCTTTTGCCGATTGATTCCTTACGTCCGAAATCTTAATATCAACATCCCGGATGTGGATGCCCTTGTTTTCGTCAAGGAACGTTGCAATCAATGTGTCAATTTTGGTTTCAAGTAACCTTTTCTTTCGTTTCAATTCGTTTATATCCATACGCGGTTTATTTTTATACTTCATTATTTTGTCACGGTCGGGGCAATTTTCACTTTTCGGGCAACAGATGCACCGGGCTATAATTGCATAATGTGGGTGTGTCTGATGCGGGCAAATAGGGTTGCCCAAGAAATCAACTTCAATATCTTTCTTTGTTTCTTCATTAGTACCCAACATTGGTTCTTTCCTAAAAGGGCAATGATTGTTTATGCAAAGACGGCAAACACCGTTGCAGTTTTTCCAATCTTGCGTCATATTGATTCTTTTTTCAAATTAAAGTCAAACCATTCAC
Source organism: Alistipes sp. An54 (assembly GCF_002159375.1). Classification (NCBI taxonomy): domain Bacteria; kingdom Pseudomonadati; phylum Bacteroidota; class Bacteroidia; order Bacteroidales; family Rikenellaceae; genus Alistipes; species Alistipes sp. An54. The sequence goes on along the minus strand of NZ_NFIA01000021.1, from coordinate 23,585 downwards.
GGGGTGAATTGACCGCCGCTTTCTTGACTTGCCGATAAAAGGCTTTGTTCAGCTTGCGCAACCTTGCCAAGTATTCGTGCGGATGCCAACGGAAATTGGGCATTACTTCATTGTTTGCGCCATAAATGCCGCCTTGTTTCGGCTCAAAATGGGCAAAGGCGACCAAATGCCCATCCTTGACAAAAACAACGTCTTTGACGGCTTTATTTTTCAACGTGAATGCCTTGCATCCATTGTAATACTCAACAATCTTGCGTTGTTGTTCCATTGCGGTTTTGATGTTGTCCGCTTTCTTGCGCCGGAAGTTCCACATATTTTGGGCGACCTTGCGCCGAAATTCGGCAACGTTGATGGGGTCTTTCCCGGTCGCCATATCATACGGCAGCAACCCGACCGCGAACATCCGAACCGCACGGGCGAAATTCTCTTTATCAATAACCTTTTCGTGAAGTTCATTCACGAAATCAACCGTCAAGCCATACTTGCTTGCGAGTGCTTCAATGTTTGTTTCCATACGTGTAATTGTTATTTGAAATATATGTAATCTTGTTCCAACGGCATGAATGCCAATACTTTATTCGTGATTATCAGGTCATAAAGCCAAAATTGGTTGTCGCATACGCTTTGCGGCTTTTCGCCATAAAAGGCAATCCGATAATCCGTTGCCGCATTGATGCGGTGTTTCACTTTGCAAAGGCATAATGTGTTCCGCCTTGGCTTGTTGTCCGGGAAAGGAAGCCATTTGCATTCCTGATTATTCTTTTCCATATATGCTTCTTATTCTTTGGTGAATTGCGGTCTTTACAGTGTCGAATGCTTCTTTGTCCTTGTCGTATTCTTCAATGGTGCAATCACCGATAAAGTTTTCAAGGGCTTTATAAAGTGATTCAAGTTGTGTCCGCGTCAATGTATGGCGCGGAACACCGTGTTCATCAATTATTGGCATAACGTCCATGTCTTTTCATAAGAACACCGTTCAACTTCATTGGATTCTTTGTATCGCCCTTTCTCAATAAGCGTTGGGATTATGCGAATGGGGATAAATACGCCCCATCCTTTGCCTTTTTCCGGGAATACACGAACACTTGTGCCATCCTTTTTCAAATAGCCTATTTTGAAGTAATCACATGAACCGTTCCAGCCGTCAAAATATGATATTGTCTTGCCGATAAGGGCTTGTTTGATTTCCTTGATTAACATTGTACTAATTTTATAAGATGAATATGCCTATTGCGTTGATTAAGTTTATTACGTCCTTTTTGTTCGGAAGCGAATTTGGAATGATTGTACCATTTGCAGATTTTCCATAAACCTTTCCGTTGCACAATTCATAATCAATTTGCCCCATTGGATTGCGCATGGGCTTGAATTGGACACACCCATAACGTATCACCCATGATGTACCCCCGCCAAAAGGCATATAATGTCCTTTGTCGTCATGCCATGATTTGCAAACCCGTTGTGCTGAAAAATAACGTGTTCCGTCCGTATTGTATAGGCAAATATGATATGCGGTATTGGTGTTCTGTTTGGCAAGTGCTTTTCTGTTTTCATTAAGGCGTTCTTGCACGTCAATAGGTAATTCAGAAAATTTCATGTTGCGAAAGTATTGTGGGGCGGAATGAACCGCCCCCGGATTATTAGATGTAATAAATATCAAGTGACCCCGACCCCCATTCTTCTTCTAATGTTAAGGTCAAAGACGGGGTGGTTTTGGGTATGAAAGAAGTATTATCTTCATCCCGGTAAACATAGATGAACATTCTTTCAAGTGCCATATCCTCAATTGTACCAAAATGATGCTTGGTGCTTTCGATGCCTTGCGAGCATCCCCAAACGGAATTGTCGATACCCGAACAATTGATTGCGTCAATCAGGTTGAATGTTGCTTGTTCCATTGTTGCGAAATTTTAGTTATACAATTTTTTGTTGCAAGTGTGTGTTATAGTAACACATCGCAAAAGTAATGAATATATTTAATAAAACAATCATTTCGGGAAAGAAAAATGCACTTGCAATGCAAAATGTGGATAAATCAAGGATAAGTCGGGGTTTTATTTGATGTGTATCATAGTAAAACACATTACTTTTACGCTTGATTTGTGAACTTAAAAAGATTATCGGAATGAAAGAAACAATTTTGGCACTACTGATTGCAAAGTTTTCAGGCGTGCGAAAGGACGGTTTAACGGCATTGGCACGTTCACTTGCGTTACAATGCACGACCGAAGATGAAGCGACAGCCCTTGTCGAAAAAATCACAGATGCGCAAGTGAATGAATTTGTCAAGGACTATCGCGCCGATGTGGATAAAGAGGTGTCCGAAAGCAACAAGACCTTTGAAACCAACTTGAAGAAGAAGTTTGATTTCGTGGCGAAGAAACCCGAACCCGGCGGCGACCCGAACCCGAAACCCGACCCCAACGACATTGCCGCGACCATCAAAGCAGCCGTTGCGGAAGCGGTCAAGCCTTTTCAAGAAAAGTTGATGGGTTATGAGCAAGACAACATTGCAAAGTCAAGGCTTCAATCATTGAACGAAAAGTTGGCTAATTGCAAGGATGAGAATTTCAAGAACCAAACCTTGAAAGACTTTGCACGCATGAAGTTCGACACGGACGATGATTTCAACGAATACTTGGCGGAAAAGGAAAAGGACATTGCCACGGCAAATCAAAACAAGGCTGATACCGATTTAGGTAATTCCGGCGGAAGCCCGCTATTCGCCCAAAAGGAAGAAAGCGGTATTTCAAAAGGCGTTGCCGACTTCATAAGCAGCCAAAAGCCCGAAAACAACGTGTTCGCGGGCAAAGATGTTTAACCCCTAATTTGCAAAAACAATGGGATTGAGAATTGACCGTAAAAAGGACAACCGCGTTGTGAAGTGTATTCTTCACCGCGTTGCGGACATACCCGGTGGCGCAACCGTCAAGGTCGCCAACTTGGGTGGTACGGGGTTGTTCGAGGGAACACCCCTTGGCGTTGGTTCTGATGGATTGTTTGAGGTTTGCAAGACCGCGCAAATCATAACGGAAGCGAATGCAACGGCGACCACATACGAGGTTGCCAAAGGACACCATTTCAAAGTTGGTGACAGGTTCGCGACCGATGCTTGCAATGGTCAGCAGATAACGGCAATTGACAAGTCAGACCCCGCAAAGGATGTTATCACCGTTGGAACGACCCTTGGTGCGGTAGTCAAAGCCGGAACTTGTGCATTTGAATCAAGCGGCGCAAACAAGACGTTGAAAGTGACCCCGGTTGCAATAGCTGGGTCAAACGAGGATGTCAAGGATGGCGACAACTTGTTTGTAAGTGCATGGGTTATCGGTGTTGTGCGAGAAGCCACCGCGCCCGCAGTAAATGCCGCCATTAAGTCGGCATTAAAGACAATCGCTTATGTGTAACCCCTAAAAGCAAACCGATATGCAGAAATCATTGATGGTTGGGTTGAATGAAAAGGATATGGAAGCCGTAATCCGCACTTACGACCTCAAAGATTACTATTATCCAACCCTTTTCCCACTCAAAGAAACAAACACTTTGACGTGGAAGATGCTTGAAGCGCAATCCGGCTTGAAGATTGCCGCCGACCTTGTGTCAAGGGGTGCGACAATTTCACGCAAGACCCGTGAAGCGATTTCACGCATTCAAGGCGATATTCCTAAAATCGCCATATCGCGAGAAAAGAACGAAGATGAATTGACCGAATACGACATAATGGTTGCAATGTCGAGCAACAACCCCGACTTGCGCGCCCTTGTCGAATTTTGGGCGGAAGATACCAAGTATTGTTGGGATGGCGTTGCAGCCCGTGCGGAATGGATTGCATTGCGCCAAATTTCGCTTGGAAAGGTCAAATTCACCAATTCCAACAATGCGGCGGTCGTGACCGAATATGACGTTGATTATCTGATTCCGGCGGAACAGAAGATTGGCGTTGAAACGGCGTACAACAGCGGTACGGGCGCAAAACCGCTTACCAAAGACATTCCAAAGGCGATTAAACTTGGTAAGAAGCTGTTTGGCGCAACGTACAAGTTCGCATTTATGAATGTTGATACCTTTGAAAAATTCGCTTCACAAGAAGAAGTTTGGAAGAAGTGTTCATCCTACATTCAGAATGCGACAGGAACGCAGGATTCGCCCGATTTGGCGACCGTAAACGCATATCTTGCCAAGAAGAAAGAACTTTATCGCGGCTTGCAGTTCATTGTGATTGACCAAGAAATCACAATCGAACTTGCCGATGGTTCGCGTGTCACTTCAAACCCGTTTGAAGATGATGTCATTCTTTTCTCCGAAAGCAAGGTTCTTGGAAACACCTATTGGAAGAAGCCTATTGACGCAAAGAAGATGCCCGGCAGCGTTGCCGAAAAGGTCATGCACGGTCATACTTTGGTCAAGAAGTATTCTAATGAATCGCCCGTTCAGGAAGTCACGGAGGGAATCGCTAACTTGTTCCCGGCTTGGAATCTTTCAGGTCGAAGCGTGTTGATGCAGACCAATGCGACTACTTGGAATAAGAACTAACAACATTCGCCGTTGGGGTGTGTCAAAAGCACCCTAACGGCTTTGCAAGACAAAGGAGTATGACAAACAAGGAGTATTTGACCAAAGCATTGAACGGACTTAACCTTTCGGAAGATGATATTGACATTATCATTTTGAAAGGCGGTCTTGAAGCGGATGCCGTTGTGGACGTAAGGGCGTGTGATATGTCGGTGTATAACCGAATGTCCGTAATCCTCAAAGGAATGACCCAAAACGTGTCAGAGGGCGGATATTCTATATCTTGGAATATGGATGCCGTCAAACTCTATTATGCCGCCTTATGCAATGAATTGGGCAAAGAAAACGTGCTTGTGTCACGCCCCAAGATTCGCAACCGTTCAAACATTTGGTAATATGGCATTCGTGAAGCAATATCCGCATTTTCTATTTATCGAAGAAGCCGGGGAATCCATGCAGGATGCCAACGGCAATTGGACGGAATGTGAAGTGTCGCGCAAGTTCATTTCAATGTGCCGTGAGGAATCGGACGGCAAAGGCACGGAATATCAGGTTGCCGGGGGTGAATACCAAAAGGCAACATCTGTTATCCAATGCCCAAAGACTTGCCCAAAGGTAGCCAAAGGCGCAAAGGTGATAATTGCAAACGACAAGGATTGTTCGGACATACGGATTGCCGGAATATGCTTGAATTTCGACCCCTCACAACTTCATTCACGGCTATGGGTGTAAAGGCAAATTTCACGAAAGAAGATGTCAAAAGGCGGTTTGATGCTTTCCTTGACGAAATCGAGCGCAAGCAGATTGCAAGGCTTCAAAGGCTTGGCGAAATGTGCTTGACGGAAGCAAGGAACAACAAAGGCTATATGATGCAGACGGGGGCATTGACTTCATCCACCGGGTATCAAGTTTTTGTTGATGGTGTCGCCATTCATAGCCAATTTGATGCGGCGAGCGGTGCGGAAAGCGAAGCAGCGGCAAGGGGCATGAAGTCTGGTCAGACAATCGCCGAAAAGGTCGGAAAGGAAACAAAGGGTGTTGCCCTTGTTGTGGTCGCCGGAATGAATTATGCCGCTTACGTGGAAGCAAAGGGTTACAATGTCCTATCAAGTGCCGAACATCTTGCAGAGCGGGAATTGCCCCGAATGCTTGAAAAACTGATTACGAACATTAAACGTGCAGCCGAATAATGAAATCTACATTTGACACGGATGGAATCTTGTTTTCATTGCTCAATGGCAAAACATCCATTAAGGGTGGTTGCTATGTGCGTGATGAACGCCCGGAAAATTCAGTTGATGAAGATATTGTCGTGAACACCGTTGATTTGGGGCAAGACAGCTTGCCGCAAATTGGCACGTCAAACATCAACATCTATACGCCGGACACCCCCAAGAAGATAAAAGGGAAAATGCAGGTTTCAGAAAACGGCACACGTTTGAAAGCCTTGACGGATGAAGTCTTGGCGATTGTGAGAAGTGCGAACATCAAAGGGTTGAAGATGCGACCCGGCACAATGTCAATCATGTATGAGCCGAACACCAAACAACACTTTGCTAACATTCGCATTGATTGGAACATTCAAATTGATTAAAAGTTATGGCAGAAAGAACATCTTTGATAACCCTTGGTCTTTGCCAAATCAAGGTTGGAACGGCAGCACCCAATGGAACAATGCCGTCCGAATTAAACAAAATCGGCAAGACTTACAAGAACACTTGTAAGATTGCACAGGCAACGGCGGACGTGACGGAACATTTCGAGGAAGGCATGGCAGCCCCGGAAGTGCGCAAGAAGTCACGCAAAATCCCGACCCTGACATTCTCAATCATGGATGCCAACGTGCAAGATTTGATTGATTATGTCGGCGGTACAAATGTGGGCGATTCGTCCAACCCCAAGTGGGGTTATGATGGCAATGAAGTTGTCGCAAACAAGGCAATTTTCGTTGAATCTGAACAAGGGTTGGACTTTGAGATTCCCAACGGTGACATTGAAGCGGTCATAAATGCGGATATGTCGGCGGCAGGAATTTTCCTTGTGGACTTCACCGTTACCCCGATGGCGGTTACAGCCGGAAAAGCCATTCGCGGCGTGCCGAAAGCCAAGGCGTAATTCGGGGTGCATTGATTGTTTAATACAAAAACCCGAAGCCCCCGGAGTGTGACAACTTACGGGGGCTTCTTACTTTCAGAGATTATGAATGACGAAAAGAAACAACTTGAACAAGAACGCAACGAGTTGAACACCCTTATCAACAAGGGCGTGTCGTTTGAACTGAAAGACACCGAATTTGAGGTGAAAAAAAAGTTTTTCGGTCTGATAAGGCGGTACAAGCCCAAAGAGGTGACACGCACATTCAAGATTGAGGAAATGACCCTTGCGACCCTTGACCGCATTACATCTGAATCGGTGGAAATCGCCATTGATGAAAACGCGATGAAGTCAGCGGGTATGGACAGCATGAAGATGGCAAGGACACTTGCGCACAAACATTCATTGCGGTGCGCAAAGATTGTCGCCATTGCCGTGCTTGGCGAAGATAGGTTGATACCCAAGCCCGGAAAGGCGGGCATAAGATGGGTTGAGGACACGAAAAGACTTGAAGAATTGACTTCATTGTTTGCCCGGAAAATCAAATCTTCAACCTTATACAAATTGTATGTCCTTGTCAATACGATGGGGAATCTTGGGGATTTTATGAACTCTATTCGATTGATTTCAACAGAAAGAACCACGATGCCGATTCGGATAGAGGAAAACAACGAGGGTTAAACAGTCCGCACGGTCGCCGGGGTGCGATTTGTGAGCATTTCGGATGGACTTATGACTACTTGTTACACGGCATTCCGTGGTCGGTTGTTCAAAGGATGATGATTGATGCACCGGGTTATGACTTGGATAACAATAATGACACGGAAATTCAATTGACAGAGGACAACAGCGAACAAATTATGAACTACGTTAATAGTATGATGTAATATGGCAGAAATAGACGGTGGGTCATTATCTTTCAAATCCATTTTAGACAATGGTCAGCTTAATGCGGCTATTGATGAAACATTGCGGCGCGTGCAAGGCTTTTCCAATGCCGTTGCCGGAAGCGGTGATGTTATGGACAAGACCACGCAAGAGATAGTCGAGTGTATCGAGATACAACGCAAGGTGATTCAGGACTTGGAAAATTCATACAATGACCTGACCGCCAAGATAAACGCGATTGAACCGGGTGAAGCGCAAAATGTGCTTATGACCCAAGCTAATGCGGTGAAACAAGAACTTGATTCCGAAAGGAAAGGTCTTGTCGCCTTGATGAACGAATTGAACAATCTTCAAGGTGTCGCAAGCAATGCTTCAATGGGGCTTACCAACATTCGTTCAACGCTTGGGCAAATCGGCGCGGCTTGTGAGGAACACGAGCAGGAAATTTCCCGGTTGAGTGCCGAATATGACCGCGTAAGCCGTGCCGCAAGTGATGCTTTCATGTCCGGGCGCGATGATGATTACCGTGCCTTGCAAGACCGTGCGGATGCAATCAAAGGTGAAGTCACGGTTCGCAAGCAGTTGTTGAATGAATTGCGCGAACAATCCGATGCCTTGGAAGCGGAAGCACAAAAGATTGAAAAGGCGGCGCAGGAAGCCGAAAATGCGGCACAATCCCACGTTTCATTCCGTACCCGCTTGCGTGAAGTGCGTGAAGAATTGATGCAATTGGAACTTGCAGGCGATACAAGTTCCGAAAGATATAAGGAACTTCAAGCACAAATGGGCGAATTGTCGGAAGCGATGGATGCCGTCACGACCCAACAAAATATGTTGAAGCGCGGTGAAAGGATGTGGGATGGCTTGTTGTCGGGTCTTTCCGGCGTGTCAGGCGCATTTTCAGCGGCACAAGGTGCGGTTGCCTTGTTCAGCGGTGAAAACGAGAATCTGCAAAAGATTATGCTTAAAGTTCAATCCTTAATGGCTATCACAATAGGGTTGAAAGAAGTGCAACTTGCCCTTGATAAAGATGAAGCATTCCAACTTGTCACCATCAACGGATTGAAAGAATGGTGGAACAAGTTGTTGGCGGTCGGCAGGGGTGAGCAAGTCGCGGCAACGGCTGCAACCGTGGCGGACACCGCCGCGACCGTTGCAGATACGGCGGCAACAACCGCCAACACCGCCGCACAACAAGCGAACACGGCAGCACAAACGGGAAACACCGCCGCACAAGGTGCAAATGTGGTTGCGACCGGGGCGCAAGCAACGGCGGCGGTTGCCGGAACAGCCGCGAACATAGGTCTTGCCGGGGCGTTCCGAATGGTCGGGGCGGCTATAAAGTCAATCCCGGTATTCGGTTGGATTGCCGCCGCAATAGGGGCTTTGATTGCCGTTATATCCCATTTTGTCAGCAAGGCGAATGAGGGCAAGAAAGCGGCGCAAGAATTTTATAAATCCCTTGCGGAAAACGCATACAAGCCCATTGCGACCATTGAAGAATTGTCCTTGAAGTGGAATGCCCTTGGTGATGATTTGGAAGCCAAAAAGAAGTTCATTGAGGATAACAAGGCGGCTTTTGATGAATTGGGTGTTTCCATCAATGGGGTTACGGATGCTGAAAACTTGCTTATCGCCAACAAGCAAGCATTTATCAATGCCCAAATCGAAAAGGCAAAAGCATTGGTTTATCTTCAACAAGCACAAGAAAAGGTGAAAACCTTGTTAGAGCAGGAACAGGCGTACAACGCGATGCCGGACACCGTGACAAAAAATGTGATGGTCGGTGTCGCCGCTAATGAAGCACCCATATTCAAGCAAATTGAGGTTGCCAATGAAGCCAAAGCGGAAGCAAAGACCCAACTTGACGCATTGAGGGCTGAAATAACCAAGGGTTTTGAGAATGCAGCCCATGCAGAATCAAACGGCTTCAATCTGTTAAAGCAAGCCGGGATTGATGCGACCAAGACTTATGCGGATGGCACATTGGGGGCTATTGAACAAGCCATTCAGGTAAAGCAGGAAGCATTAAAGAACTTGACAAGCAATGCCGAATACAAAACGGCAATGCAGGAAATCGAAAAGCTGCAAAAGCAAGCGGATGCGATTACCGGGCGAAAGACTACAACCACGACCAAAACAACCACCAACACCCAAGACCCTTTCATTGAGAAGCTGAATAAGTACAAATCCGAATATCAGCGTTTCCAGAAGTGGGTCAATTCGGGTGATGAAGTCCTTGTCCGTTCCGCCAATCAGGAATTTGCCAACTTGCTTGCAGAGGGGGCGACATACATTGATTATTTGAAGAATCAGCGTGACCAAATTTTGGCGGTTGATGTGTCAGACCGCACAAAGGCGCAAAACAAGCAGTTGCGGCAACTTAATGATGCCATTGCAGAAGAAACCAAGAAAACCGTATTGGAAGCGTTCAACGAAGAATTGAATGCCCAATTGTCGAATGCCCGAACCGTCCTTGATATGCTCAATATCATTGAGCAAAGGCGAAAGGAATTGTCCGGCGATGGAACGGAACTTGACACCGCAAAGGCTGATGCCCTGAATGAAGCCGAAAACAACGTGCAGGAACAAGCACGGCAACAGACTGAAACGTTGCTTGAAGAATATGCTTCTTATGTCGAGCAAAAACGCCGTCTTGAACAGCAATTCAATGATGATGTTGCCTTGATGATGCGTGAACGCGAAAAGGCAACCACCGATGCCCAACGTGCGGAAATAGACAATGCCATTCAAAACAGGACAACCCAATACAACAAGGATGTCCGCAATATCGGCGGTGTCGATTATGATGCGATGCTTGCCGAATATGGCACTTTTGAGGAACGCAAGCAAGCAATCATTGATGAATACGATGAAAAGCGGCGTGCAGCACAGGAAGCCGGGAACACGGAAATGGTCGAAGCGATAGACCGGGCGCAAGCGCAAGCCCTTTCAAAATTCGCCCTTGACGAATTACAGGCACACCCGGATTGGGAATTGATGTTTGGCGACCTTGACGAAATCAGCACCCGCAAACTTCAAGAACTGATTGATAAAATCAACAACCTTGACGGGGCTTATCTTGGTATCGAATTTGACCCGAAAGACCTTGAAACCCTCAAAAACAAAATCAAGGAAATGCAGAACGAAATACGGGAACGCAACCCGTTTAAGTCGTTGATTTCCTCAATCAAGGAATATGGCAAGGCGGCGGATGATGAAAGCAAGAAAAAAGCCTTGACGAATATGTTTGAGAGCGCAAGCGGTGCGATTGAACTTGTGGGCGGTGCTTTTGATGCCGTAACGTCCGGGTTGGAAAAGATGGGTGTCACGATGGATGAACAAACACAAGCCATTATCGGTGACATTGGCGGCATATTGGATGGAGCGGGGCAAGTCGCAAGCGGCATTGCAACGGGCAACCCCTTGTCAATCATTCAAGGGTCGGTCGGGTTGCTTTCATCCGCTTTCGACCTTTTCAACAGCCGTGACCGAAAGGCGGAAAAATCCATCAAACGCCACCAAGAAGCAATCGACAAGCTGAAAGCATCTTATGAACAACTTGAATGGGCGGTTGATAAGGCATTGGGCGCGGAAGTGTATAACAACCAAATGGCGTTGATTCATAACATGGAGCAACAGCAAGCACACTTGCGCGGCATGATAAATGATGAGTATTCCAAGAAACACACCGACAACGGGAAAATTCAAGATTACCAAAACCAAATCGCCGAACTTGACCGACAAATCCAAGATTTGTATGATGAAATCGCCAACGACATATTGCAGACCAACGCAAAGGACTTTGCATCAACATTGGCGGATTCATTGACGGAAGCATTCAAGGCTGGTGAAGATGCGGCGAATGCCTTTGAACAAACGGTTAATGAAGTGTTGCAAAATGCGATTGTCAATCAACTTAAAAAGAAGTTCCTTGAAAACCAATTGCAAAGCGCGTTGGATAGCCTTTACACCGATATGGGGTATTGGTCGGGCGACAACTTCATCTTTGACGGTCTGACGGAACAGGAAATTGCAGACTTCAAAGCCAAAGTTCAGGCGGCGGCGAACAACTACAATCAGGCGTTGGATGTTTACAAAGACTTGTTCAAGGACTTGGAAATTGAAGATGATTCGGAAGATTCATTGACGGGCGCGGTCAAAGGTGTTACGGAAGAAACCGCCGACATAATAGCCGGGCAAATGAATGCAATCCGTATCAATCAGATGGAAGCGACACAAGTATTGCGGCAATCCTTGCAAGCCTTGAACACCATTGCGAACAATACGGCTTACAATAGGTATCTTCAAGACATACTTTCGGCAGTCAGGGAATTGCAGCGACCAAGCGGCGATTCGTTACGTGCGCAAGGTTTGTCATAACCGAATATGTTTCACTATAAAACAAAGTGATATGGACTTAACAAAAGAACTTGCAAGGCAGGCAAAGAAAAATGGCATTTGCAAACCGTGGTACAATGAATTGAAGTCATTGTCGGATGGCGATGTGTGCGCGATGGCACAAATGTACTTGAAAGGCATTGATTTTTGCCTTGCCCATGATTACCCCGACAATGACTTCATTAGGGCGCATTTCAAAGGCAGAATGGAGCAATACGGGGTTTTCCTTGATGATGATATAAAAGTCGAAAATAAGCCCAAATGCGTGTGTCTTGGGGCAACTTGCGGGCGTGTTGAAGTAACCGGGTTCAACGTGTGCGAGATATACGCCAAGCACAATGCGAATTTGAATGTCATTGCAAGGGATAACGCCTTTGTGGTGATAGACGTGTTCGATGATGCCGTTGTCAATGTTTGCGCGAGCGACCGGGCGAAAGTTTGCGTGAACCATTATGTCGGCGGCGGTCGGGTTATCAAGTGCGCAACCGATGATGCGGTTGTGAAAATCATTGAGAAACAGAAAAAAACTTATTGATATGGATGCAAACAACATAATTCTTCAAATGCCATTCGATGAAAGCGATGGTTCTTTGATTGCGTATGATTACAGCCAAAACCGTGCGGATGGCGCGGTGAACGGTGCGCATTTCGTCACAGGCAAGAACGGCAATGCCATTTCCTTTGCCGGGTCTGACACTTGCGAGGTGTCGAAAACCGTGTTCCCGAACATGACGATTGATTTTACCGTGATGTTATGGGTGCAAAACCGTGAAGCCGACTTGGGTTCACCTCAAAGCCTTATATGGGTTCTAAACTTTTCAGGGTTGAAAAATTATGTGGAAGTACCCATTGAAGCAAAGCCCGGTTCTTGGTTTTCGCTTGCCTTGACAAAGAAATCGGGAATGTATAACTTTTATGTCAATTCTTCACTTGTTAAGACCGTAAACAATTCCGGCACGTTGCTTGGCGTTTCCCTGAATCAAGATTATTACGGTGGTTCTTGGGGCTTTGGCTTGTTGGATGATGTGAAGTTTTACAACCTTGCCTTGACACAAGCCGAACTTATCAACGAAATGTCAAGCAGCAAGCAACAAGGATATTTGCTTGACGGCGTGAATTTCAAGGAATACGGCGTTTATGTGTCCGGGTCTGACGGTGTGTTGAACCGCCCGAAATTAAAGACCCCGGCTTCATTGTCATGGGATAACTATCACGGTGAAAGTGTTGATTTGATGCACAAGTTCTATGAACCGCGTGAAATCACCTTGTCTTGCTTTGTCAAGGCGGATTCCAAGATGGATTTCATCCGCAAGGTAACATCTTTCCAACAACAGCTTGACAAGGCAGGAACAAACCGCCTTACCATTGATGTTCACCCGGTGAAACCCTTGATTTATGAAGTCTATTGCAAGGATGCAATCGAAATCACGAAAGAATGGGATGATGAATTGATGGTTGGCACGTTCAAGTTGAAATTAGTTGAACCCGAACCCGTGAAGCGTGTGTTGAAGCATATCCGGGTTGGTGAATCGACAAAGACTTGCAATGTCAAATTGACCTCAAACAAGTACGTGAACATCTATTGGGGTGATGGAAGCGTGGATTATGACATTAGCGGTGACGAAGTGGAAATCACGCACAATTACGCCGCAAATGGTGACTATTTCCCGGTAATCACGGGTTGCATTGACGAAATTTCATTGTTTGAAACAAATGCCATTGTCGTATGGGAAAAAATCTAACAAACATAATCATTGCGAAAGCAGATGGAAGCCGTGTGCCTATCGCCAACAGGCGCACGGCAACCGATATTTCATCCGCAAAGCAGAAATGGGCATTGAATGCGGAAGATACCGTTTCATTGACCGTTGTATCGCCATTCCCGCAAACATACGGCATTGGCGACAAGATAACCGTTTTCGGGCGTGACTACAAGTTGAACCGTTTGCCGAAAGCAAAGAAAACGGGTATGCACGAATTTCAATATGACTTGGAATTTGAGGGCATACAATATGACCTTTTCCGGGTGACTTACGATGTCACCATTGACACGACCACCAACGAATTGCAGGACGTGCAGGGCGACACCCTCACAGGAGATTTGCACCGCTTTATGACCGTTCTTATTGCCAATGCAAACCGTGTCTTTCCGGGCAAATGGGTGCTTGGCGTATGCCCTGAAACGGCGAGTGACAAGACTTTGACTTTCGGTGAATCCGATAATTGCTTGTCGGTGCTGCAAAACCTTTGCAGTGAATCGAACTTCAATGTCGAATTTGAGATTGAGCAATCAAACGGGGTTTATACAATCAACTTGTATGAAAAAGTTGGTCAGACCTTGCCATATACGTTCCAATACGGCAAGGGGCGTGGCTTGTATGAACTGACAAGGGAAAATGTTTCATCCGCAAACATAGTCACCCGGTTGAAAGTGTATGGTTCGACCGAAAACATTACGTCAAAATACCGTGCCGACCGCCTTTGTTTGCCGGGCAAGACAAAGGGGCAATCATACATTGAGAAAGCCGAAATGGTGGCGAAATACGGCATTTTTGAGGGGCGCAAGAACTTCGATGATATAAAGCCGTCTTTCACGGGAACGGTTGATGCCATTGTGTCGGGCAACGTCTTGCAATTCATAGATAATGATTTCCCTTTCAACCTCAATGAAAAGGAAGCGGACGGGGTGACGACAAAGTATATGATTGCAGATGTGAAACCCAAAATCCACTTCAACACGGGCAATCTTGCCGGGTATGAATTTGAAGTACACAGTTACGACCATGCAACGCATACATTCACATTGATAAAGCAAACGGATGACCGGGGTAACGTGTTTCCGTCTGAAACGTCTTTGGCTTATCAAATCGGTGTCGGCAATGAATACAAGATTCTTGACATTGCTTATCCGCAAAGTATCGAGCAAGCGGCGGAAGAAGAATTGGAAGAAACGGGCAACAAGTATTATGACCAAAATTGCCAACCAAAGGTGCAATATGGGTTGAGTGTCACAAAGGCATGGTTGCAAAACCTTGTCGGAAGCGATGAAACGGTGACAAACGTGTTCCGACCGGGCGATTACTTGCACATTGTGGATAAAGACATTGACGTTGATAAATCCGTGCGCATACAATCACTTGAAAGGAACATCCTTGACCCATACGAATACACCCTTACCATATCGGACACTGTTAAAACAAGTGTGACAAACCGGGTGATTTCCGACCTTATAGACATTGACAAAGTTATCACCATAAACAACTTGAAAGACCCGGTGCGGGCGCGGGCAAATTGGCGTACAAGCCGCGAATTGTTGAACATGGTGTTCGACCCTGACGGCGATTATTACAGCGACAAGATAAAGCCCTTGTCGATTGACACATTGGCATTGTCGGTCGGGGCAAAGTCAATGCAATTCGGATTGACAAATACGGTCTTTCAACCCAATTACGGGGGCAATTCAAATGTCGTGAAATGGCAAGGCGGTGTCTTGACCCATTACACCATCAATGAAGAAACGGCGGTGTCTTGGGTCATGGCTGACGGTTCAATAACCTTGTCAAAGAATCAAGCATATTTCCTATATGCGAAATGTGCCAAGAATGGTGATGCCGGAACATTCATCTTTTCGACTTCACAAATTAAGGTTGAACAGGATGCCAATTATTATCATTTCCTTATCGGCACAATATCGAGCATTGACCCGGAATTGAAAGTGCGGTCTTTGTCCTTGACTTATGGTTTTTCAATGATAAACGGTCGTTTCATCAAGACCGGGCGCATTGAATCGGCGGACGGCACGACATATTTTGACCTTGACAATTCGGAAATCGGCGGTCGTATTGTGTTCAATTCCAATGGTCAGGAAAAGACCCTTGAAGAATTGGGCAATGAAGCACTTGAAAGCAAGAATTTCATCAACAACACCTTGCCGGGCTTGCTTGCTGAAATACAAGCGCAACTTGACGGGCAAATTGAACAATTCTTTGAAACATACAACCCGACATTGAGCAATGCCCCGGCGAATGAATGGACAACGACCCAATTAAAGGACAATCACTTGGGCGATTTGTTCTACAACACGGCAACGGGCGCGGTGTTCCGTTTTGTCAAGGAAAATGGAACTTACAAATGGTCGCAACTTTCAGATGCGGAAGTCGCACAAGCCATTGCCCTTGCGCAAGATGCGCTTAATCTTGCAAAGGATAAGAACCGCATATTCACGACAACCCCTTACACGCCTTATGAAGTCGGCGATTTATGGGTTCAAGGCACAACCGGGGATATTATGCGTTGCATAAGGGCAAGAGCATCCGGCAATTATTCTTCAAGCGATTGGCAAAAGGCAAGTAAGTACACCGATAACACGGCATTGAACAACTTTATCAACGGCACTTATTCGGATGATATTGCGGACTTGACTTCACAGATTGACGGCAAGATTGAAACGTGGTTTCAGACAACCGACCCGGCGGCAAGTTGGACTACAACGGCGATTAAAAAGAAGCACGTTGGCGATATGTGGTACAATTCAAGCGCACACAAGTTAAGGAGATATTCAAGTTCTTATTCTTGGGTAAACATTGATGACCAAAAGGCACTTGACGCATACAGCCTTGCAAGCCAAGCAAAGGACACAGCGGACGGCAAACGGCGTGTGTTCGTTTCAACCCCTTATCCACCTTATGACATAGGCGATTTGTGGGTCAATGGAACGGACTTGAAGCGGTGTGCCGTGAAGCGAACAAGCGGTTCATATATCGCAACGGATTGGGTCAAGGCGGTGTCATACGACAATACAAAGACGGTCATTGATGGCGGTTTGGTAACATCCGGCACAATACAGGTCGCCGGAAGTACATCAACCATCCTTGCGGGCATGACCGGGCAAGGCACGGCGGCAAGTTCCGTGCGCTTTTGGGCTGGTACTTCATTTGAAAACCGTGCTTATGCCCCTTACAGGGTCATGCAAGACGGTTCGGTTGTCATGGAAAAAGCAACCGTCAAGGGTGAAGCATACATCAACAAAGGCACAATTACCAATGCGGATTTGAACAACGTAATCATAAAAGGGAGCATTGCCAACGCATTTCGGAATGGTTACTTTGCCCTTGGCGGTTCGGCAGGGGGCGAAATAACGGTGTCCACGTTGGGATTGCAGAATAACAATAATGTTGTCATTACAGGTACAAGCAGTGGCGGTTGGAATACGGCATTCACAATTCCTTTCACTTTGGAATATAGCGGTTTCCGTGCAATCATTATGAATGATTATTTCAATGGTCAAACCCCGGTCGGGGTGATTGTAAGCAATACAGCCCCAAGCGGAAAATACTTCTATGAAAACGGCAGGACTTATAGAACCTTGTCGATAAATCCTTATGAAGCCGTTGAAATGATTGGCTATGGGGATAATTCAAAGTTTTACGGGTGGATTATCTTGCGCCGCTTCTATACAAAGGCAACCAATATGCGCGGATTGCCTTTCAAGGTGTCTTATATGGGCATGGTGAACCAATCGGGCGGCTTGATAAAGTTGCACCGATACGACACGGCGACAATAACGACTTCAAGACTTGGAACGGGGCATTACAGGGTAAGGATAAGTCCGGGCTTTTCAAGCGTGAATAATTACTTGGTTTTCGCCACGTGTGATTCAACAAGTCAAGGTTCGGTCGGAAGATATGCAAGCATCTATGCAAAGAATACGACTTATTTTGACGTGTACACGGGTGATGATGCAAGTGCCAATGATTCGGGATTTTCCTTTATGATTGTGAACACAACAGACTTTACCGGGTAAAAGTTGTGCTTGTGTTATCCACAATGTTTTATAGTAAAACAATAACAAGTTAATTTTGCAAACAAAACTTTTTGATTATGAGTGAAACAAGAAGCGGCGAAACGGTGTCCGCACAAATCGGAAAGATGGGAGCAATCGACAATCTGAACAATGCTGATTTCAGCTTGCCGGACGGTCAATGCTTCAACGTCAAGAATGACGGCACGCAACCCGTGAAATTATCGGTGCAGCTTGCCGGAATGAATGACGGGGAATTTATCGAAACGCAATTTGATTGCGGTTGGAATCCTGAAATCGTAAAGACGGTGAAGCAAACTTCATTGTCAGGTACTAACTTAAAATGGGGCTATTGATATGGGATTGATTATTGGGGTCGGCAACACAAAGCCGACATTCGCTTATGATTATTATTATGGCATTGAATGGGATGCCACGGTGTCAAACCCGCACCCGACACGGGTCGGCAAGATGGAACTTCACAAGGAATTGCCGTTGCAAAGCCTTATCCGGCGTTGCATCTTGAAAGACAATGGCGAAGTAAACTATTACTTGCACGCCAATGATTCGACAAAGCGCGACACGGGGGCGGCTGCAAACCTTACAGGGGCTGATGGGCAATACATGGATGAATTGCCCGATATGTATGTGCGTTTTGAAACGGACGGCGACAAAAGCCGCCACTTGCAGTCCACCGAACCTTTGCCCGGCTTCAAACTTTGGCGCAAAGACTATGTTTCGGCGGTGGAAGCGACCGTTCAGCGTTCAACACAAACATTGTGTGCGGTTGTGAACAAAGATGCGGATTACAGGGGTGGCAACAATGATGCAAACCGTGACGGCACATATCGTTCACAGCTTGGAATGCCCGCAACGGTTATATCTTTGACCAATTTCCGCACATACGCAAGGAAGCGTGGAACGACCGAATGGAATTGCAACTTGTACCAAACACACAAAAAATTGTGGTGGCTTTTTGCCGTTGAGTATTGCACATTCAATTCGCAAGAAGCGTTCAATGCCGAATTGACGGAAGATGGCTATCACCAAGGCGGCTTGGGTTCGGGTGTGACAACCTTGGATTGGACGAGGTGGTCAAACTTCAATGGCAATTATCCGTTCGTGCCTTGTGGTACAACAAACAACCTTGGCAACAAGACCGGGTATGTTGAATTTACCATGCCGTTTGAATATGATGCAAGTGGTGAAGCCAACTATAAGGGTGAATATAATGCGAAAACCGCATACACCGCCGGACAATATGTTTCACAAGGTGATTTGCTATACACTTGCAAAGCAAATGCAGCAGCGGGAACGGCTTTAACCGATACAACCTACTTCACCAAAGTAACGCGCACGGTTGTGCAAGTGCCGTCTTACCGTGGTGTAGAAAACCCGTTTGGGCATATATGGAAGTGGACGGATGGTTGCAAATGTCTTATTCAGAGTGAAGCCGATGGCGGACTTTCTGAATTTTACGTTTGTGACGACCCGGCGGCATTCACAAGTTCCGGCACAACCAACTATGAATTGCGTGGCAACTTGCCAAGAAAAGAGGGGTATGTGAAGAAGATGATTCTTGGTGAAGATGGCGAAATCATGCCGCTTGAAGTCGGTGCGGGTTCGACCACATATTTTTGTGATTACTTCTATACCAACATTCCGGCAAGTGGAGTTTCGGAACGTGGCGTTTTGTTCGGCGGTTATGCGCATCCTGGTGCGCGTGCGGGGTTCGTGTCTGCGAATACGCATCATGCGGCTACGAGTACGTCTGCGTATTTCGGTTCTCGGCTTTGCTTTTACCCGCAAATCGAAGCGGTTTAAATCGTCAAATCGAGTGGCAAATATGATTTTGGAATTTGGATGAAAAATAAAACAAAGGTTGTCCGATGTCGTGGCGTTTTGTTCAGCGGTAATGCGAATAATGGTGCGAATGCAGGGTTCGTGTATGCGAATACGAATAATACGGCTACGAATACGAATGCGAATATCGGTTCTCAGCTATGCTTGTAAAAATATAGTTGCATATCGGAAACCTTGCCACAAAAGCAGCCCGACCGGGGTTGCATGAGTTGGGGGCAATAACCCCAACGGCAAAAAACAAATTAGGTAAAACGGTTTTGGTAGGGGCAACCCGAAGAATCCTAATATACAAGCAAACTTAAAGGACAATGAAACGGATTGGCAATTTGTTTGACCGGGTAATAAGCATTGAAAACTTGCGTCTTGCCGATGAAAAGGCAAGGAAAGGCAAGTTGCGTTCTTATGGTGTGCAGATACACGACAAGAACCGGGATGCCAATATCATTGCCTTGCACGAAAGTTTGAAAAACGGCACATTCAAAACATCCAAATATCATGTTTTCACTATATATGAACCGAAAGAAAGGCTAATTTACCGATTGCCGTATTATCCCGACCGTATCTTGCACCATGCCATTATGAACGTCCTTGAACCGATATGGGTTTCCATCTTCAACAAGAACACATATTCTTGTATCAAGAATCGTGGAATCCACAAGTGCGCAAAGGATGTCAAACAAGCATTGAAGCAAGACCCGGACGGAACACGCTATTGCCTGAAAATTGACATAAAGAAGTTTTATCCGTCAATCCACCATGATGTCTTGAAAGGCATTGTCAGGCGGAAAATAAAAGATAATCGCTTATTGGCATTGCTTGATGAAATCATTGATTCGGTCGATGATGAAAAGGGCGTGCCAATAGGCAATTATTTAAGTCAGTATTTTGCAAACCTTGTCTTGGCTTATTTTGACCATTGGTTGAAAGAAACCAAGCGTGTGAAGTATTATTGGCGTTATGCCGATGATATTGTCATTCTTGCACCCAACAAGGAAGTATTGCACGAATTGTTACACGAAATCCGGGCTTACCTGAAAGGGTTGAAGTTACGTGTAAAACGCAATTACCAAGTCTTTCCCGTTGATTCAAGGGGCATTGACTTCTTGGGGTATGTCTTTTACCATACGCACACATTGTTGCGGAAGTCCATCAAGCAGAAACTTTGCCGCCGGGTGGCAAAATTGAACAAACGCAAGATTGTTCCAAGCAAAGCGGACTACAAGCAACAGATTTGCAGTTGGTGGGGATGGTGCAAGTATTGTGATTCTCTGAATTTAATGAACAAACTTTCAAAAACATTTCCGTATGAAATTAGATTTAATCGCGCCTAATGCGCATTACGACATGGCGCACGGGAAACCCGCCGTTTTGGAGTATGACAATGACGGTTCTTGGCTTTACCGCTTGAATATAGAACCCGAAATGGGCATACCAGAGGGGCAAGAAGAAGAAACCCAAATCGGGTGGAAGTGCTATGAAGTGCGTGGCTACAATAAAGCCACAAAAGAGAATGTTAAACGGGTCGTTATCCGTTCGGTCATTGACGAAACGGCAGAATTTGACCTTGTTAATTCCTACAACAAACACGTTCTTGGCATTGCCGTGAACGAAAGCGCGGTTGAGGAATACAAGGAGTATTTGCAGTTTACGGAAGATTTGGATGCGGTCTTGATAGAAGATTTGTCTAATTAAACACTTACAGACAATGGCAAAGTTTTGTGAACTTGGTGTTGAATCGGATGTTGTGATTGGTAAGGGTATCGACATGGAAGATTTGTTCGGTCGCCGAATACTGATTGAAAAGGTCATTATCCAACCAACAAAATTTCCGGGCAAAAATTCATCCGGGTTGAGAATGCAAATGCAAGTTGTCCTTGCCACTTTCAATGAAGCGGCGGACAAGGACGGTGATTTCTTCACAAAGAACCCTGACGGCACGCCCGCCGGGGAAAGACGGTCTTGTTTTACCGGGTCTGACATACTTATTGGGGCTATTCAAAAAGCCGAAACCAATTTGCCGTCAATGAATGCAAGCCGTGCGGAAAAGGGATTGTCGCCAATTCGTTTGTACCCAATTGACACTACTATTGTCAAAGTTGGTAAATGTTTTCAATTTACTTGATAGTTATGAACGAGATATTGGTTACAATCGGTTCCATTATAGGAACATTGGGAGGTTGGGAAGCTGTCAAATATCTTATAAACAGAAAAAGCAACAAGACTATTGCAGAAGCGAATGCTTTTGAAGTCCAGCGCAATGCCCTACTTGAAGATTACAAGCGCGTGCAGGGTGAAGTCGATGTCCTGAAAAAAAAGGTCGATGAATTGTATGAAAAATTACATAGCCTTGAAAATGAACGTCTTGACCTTATCCGTGAAAATAATGAATTGCGCTTGCAACTTAAAGAAGCAGAAAAGCACGTTTGTTTGCAGCCGGATGATAAATGTTTACAAAGATTGAACAATGGTGTCAAGTGTCGTCTTGTCAATTTGTTGCGTGGCAACTATACAAAAGACCATCCTGATGCAATCATAACGGAAGAAGATATGCAAAATTCCAATGGAGATTTAGAAAAGGAAGAAACCGTTTAACAGATGTAATTATGGCAGATGTAAATAAGTTACTGCCTTTCATATTGAAATGGGAAGGCGGTTTTGTAAATGACCCGGCGGATGCCGGGGGCGCAACAAATAAAGGTGTGACAATCGCCACATGGCGCAATGTGGGTTATGACAAGGACGGTGACGGGGATATTGACGTTAAAGACCTGAAATTGCTTTCGGTTGATGATGTCCGTGACCGGGTGTTGAAGCCCCATTTTTGGGATAGATGGAAAGCCGACCAAATCCAATCGCAAAAGGTCGCCAACATCCTTGTTGATTGGGTATGGGGGTCGGGAAAGCACGGCATTGTCATTCCTCAAAGATTACTTGGGGTCGTTGATGATGGCATTGTCGGCGACAAGACTTTATCGGCGGTGAACTTTGCCGACCCTGACCAACTCTTTGATGCAATCTTCAAAGCCCGTGTTAAGTTTTTCAACGACATAACAGAATCGAGCATTAAGAAGTATGAAAAGAAGATTGGTCGAAAGGCAACGGAATCCGAATTGATGAAGTACACCAACAAAAGGTTTTTGAAAGGATGGCTTAACCGATTAAATAACATTAAAACGATATGACATGAAAAAGATTGTTGCCCCGGTCTTGGGGCTTGTATTGCTTGCATCTTGTGGTACTGCAAGGAAAGTCCAGCAGACCAAACAGGAAGTCCGAATTGATAGTACGGCAATAGCGAAAGAAGCGAATGCCAAGACGGACAAGTTCGTTGATACGACCCGAACCCAACATGGTAAAACAACCATTACGGAGATAGATTTTTATCCACCCATGCCCGACAATATAAATAATGTCGTGTCGGTTGATAGTGGCAAGCATGATGATACATCTTCAAGGGCGATGCCGCAATCATATCCGGCAAATGCGGATTTGCATAATGTCGGGAACATCAAAGGTGCGGTTAAGTCCATCAAACAAACGGTCATTGAATCCGATGTTGAAGAAAAAGGCGAAAGCGAGGAATCGAGCGAAAGCAAGGAAACCGAAAGTGCCGCCAATGTAGGAAGAAACGAAACGAATGTTCAGCAAAGCCAAGAACCAACCCCCGACCCGTACCGATGGCGATACATCTTTTACATATCTTTGATTGCCGTTGCGGTCTTGCTTTACTTGAAAAGAACGCCAATAATCAATTGGATAAAGAAGATTCTTGCAGGGATAAGAAAGATTCTGTGAAATCTTCACTACCTTTGCACCACATTGTTGCGAAGCCCCAAAGTTGCATTGGGGAACAATGCGCCCCGGCTTTGTGTCGGGGCTTTTTCATGTACACGGGTGTACACGAATGTACACGGCATTTTAGACACAAAAACGCCCCGAATTGTGAAAATTCAGGGCGTTTCGTGTACATTTTCGTGTACGCTTTCCGTAAGCCTTTGACACTCAATGTGTATTGCGGAGAGAGAGG
>NZ_NFIA01000020.1:0-36538 GCF_002159375.1 Alistipes sp. An54 | reverse complement strand
CGGCAACGACGCCTCTGCATATCGGGCAGCCATCGTATACTCCCTCATAGGCACCTGCAGGGCCGCAGGGGTTGACCCGAGAACATGGATGGAGGATGTCCTCAGCAAACTGCCTTACTAGCAGCGCGACGACAAGGACCTCGCGGGGCTCCTGCCAAGAAGCTGGGCAAAGAAAAACCAAATCGATCAAAGTAGCACAAACTAGGTCCGACTTGTGCCAACTTTATACAAGTTGGACCTAGTCGAACCTAATAGTAATATTGCCTGTCTAAATCAATACGGTATTCACCGGTTGCTTACAATAATCCACAGCAAAACTCTTATCCATAAGGCAATTCTCATCCTCTACAAGCCGCTCTATTTCCCACCACGAAAAAATCTCAAGCCGTGCTTGGGATCTTTCTTCGAGTGAAAATGCCTCATACGAGAACGCACTATCTATTTGCTTATCATCCTGTTTTTTCTCAAGGAATTCGTATAATTCAGCTAAAGTTGCCATTATTTTACATCTAATCATTAGACCTCACATACTGCTTCCACCGTTCTTTTAGCAGTACTGGAATAGGACTTTCCATCACATATTTATCTATAGCTGCACTATGAGTAATAACATGTAAAAATATGGCTTTATCATCCTCATAGAGGTTATAACCATCAAAGTAAGATGCCAGCATATTAACCACAACACGGTCACCCAAGCCAGAATCAATTATCCAGAGAGCCTTCTTATCAGAAACACCTCGTTTAACCATATCTGGCCAAAGTTGCATCAATGTAGATTCAATCTGATAGGTTTCTTCGATGTATGACACAATAGCTTGCGCCTTCACAGCTATAATTCTTTGAATAAAGTCAACATAGAGTGCTGCTTGTTCAATCGAGCATCCGCACTCAGCTGCAATCTCCACATATTGTTTTCCACATATCCAGCACGTAAGAATTCTTTCTGCTAATGTTAAATCTTTATGTATTCCGAACAATGGCTTCGACTTCGAAATATAAGTCAAATCATGTTTCACTGATTCCAAAGCATATACTGTTTCTATCATCAGGTGAATCCAACTAACATCCACTGGGCCGTGTATCTCAAAATCGTCAGTCGTCTTATCAGCAAATAGTCGTTTCAACACTTCATAGTCAGCAAGAGTTAACCCGATATGCAAATACTTGTCATATTCATCATTAGACAGAGTATTTCGTAGATGCTCATAGCGGATAGTAAAGATCTTTTTAACTTCTTTCTTTGTCTCTTTATCACCTAAATAATATGCAAGAGAATCTTCTATTATATTATCCAAATTAATATCAATAAGTTCCGTATCATCCTTATTGAGATTAATCAACGTATCTATCTGTTCTGCTACACCTTCTGATTCTAAAAAGGCATTGATGTCTTCATCGGTTACTAATCCATTATTACGTATTTGCTGTACTATGTAATATAGCGCCCCATTTGCTCGCTCCACATTCGCCTCATTCTTAATTACACGAATTACTCGTTCAAGAGGTTCTGTGTTTTTACCCTTAATAGGTAGCAGGATAAGACCATATGACTCTTTACCAGCTCTGCCTACTCTTCCTACAATATTCTTCAAGTCTCTCAACTCAAGAGTATTTTTGAAGGTTCCGTCAGTAGGATTCGTTATATTTGCAAGCACAGCTGTCTT
This sequence comes from Alistipes sp. An54, assembly GCF_002159375.1. NCBI lineage: Bacteria > Pseudomonadati > Bacteroidota > Bacteroidia > Bacteroidales > Rikenellaceae > Alistipes > Alistipes sp. An54. The sequence goes on along the minus strand of NZ_NFIA01000020.1, from coordinate 34,871 downwards.
AATGGGCATATTAATACCCTCAGAAAGTGTTTTTGTACATACCACAAGTTGTAGAGACTTCTTTGCTATAGCGGTTTCAATCAATTCCCTAATGTCCTGAGGCATTTGTCCATGGTGATAAGCAAATCCTTTTTTCACACATTGAGTAAGACGATAGTCATCGCCAAATTGATACGCACAGTATTCAGCAACTTTAGATAGCCAATCCACATCCTGAACGAAAGAGAATGGATTCTTGAACACAGACTCTCCTAGCATATTTAAGAGCTCTTCCGCATGTTTTACACAACCACGAGGGCCATCCTTCATAGAACAATAAAGCATTACTGGCCCCGCCTCCATTGCCTTTAGGGATAGAGCACAACTCAATGATCTTTGGGTTGTACCAACTTGTTTTGCCTGCCTATCATTTAAAAAGTCATTAACTTTTACCGACCAGTCGTCTATTGCATCATTAGCGTATTGAACTACGATATGACCATCCGCTTCCATCGCCAGTGCAAATCGTATTTTACACGGTCTATATGTACTGTTCCCCACTTCGCCAACTGCCCCTCCAAGCCATCGATTTATATCAGAGATATTAGGTATAATTGCAGAGATAAAAAGGAATCTAACATGTTCATTTCTCTTCAAGCGAGTCAATAACAACTCATAGTTTACACCTCGACTCCTATCTTCTAACAGTTGTCCTTCATCACATACTACCAAAGTATAGCCTTCCGTGAGGTCATCTATTGTATCTTCCAACGTCGTGAAAGTTTCTGGTGTAGCTATGAGTAATTTGGCATTCTCGATAGTTTCCTCTTCAGCGGATGTAGTACAACCACCATAAGCGGCACGAAAATCAAAGTTGAATTCATACGAGAGCCTACCATAGCGTTCTTTTAACTCACGACTTAACGACCGCAATGGAGCTAAGTATAATATTTTTGCATCTGGATTATTTTTTAATTCTTGAAATACCAATAACTCAGTAAGAAAAGTCTTACCTGCACTTGTTGGCATCTTGAGGCTAAACGAGCGAGTATAGTCTAAAAGACCTTTGCTTATGGCATCTTCTTGTGATGGCAGCAACGTATAAATATGATTTTTTACAGAGTATGCTATATACTCTCCCCAAATTTCTTTACCGCCATGAGGAATTAATATCTTCCATAGATTACTCTCACGGAAGCGTTTCAGCACCCATACAACCACTTGTGTATCAAAAAAATCATCCAAGCCAAGATAAACATTGTGTTCTATCTTCTCTCGCAACCTATCATCTATAGCATTTAGTGCACCTTCATTCCCTGTCAACATATATTCTTTCAATAGCAAACAGAGTTCATTCTCTTTATTTGCATACTTCTCAGACCCGGCCATTATGCTGTAAAGCAATTGAGCAGATTCATTTTCAAATTCATACCCCTTCGCTCTCCACATAAACAACTGCGACAGTGCATTATACTCACATAGATAGTAAATCGCTGCAATATAAAGAAGATTGTTATTTCGGTTTACACCATTAAAATTGCTTGCTGTTGTTTCTTCAGAATAAATCAATAAACCTGTTACTATCCGCAAAAGACGTTCTTTCTTATCTTCCGACGTCTGTTTCCTATTCCTCATGGTAAAGAACATCCTGTTCAACAATGAGATATAGAAATCTTCACTTTTATTTACAAATGGGTATAACTCCTGCTGCTCAATCCTGTAGGTATTGAGTAATTCGTACGCATTTGCATCATTAATCCAATTTTCTAATATGTCTGCCATCAGTTATTCGGAATATTGAGGTAAAGTTGATTATATATATCCTTTAAATGAGCAATAGGCAGCAAATACACAGGAATGTTAGTGTTTGCTGCTTGCAGGACCTTATCAAAGTTTGCAATATGATCATTCGCTTGGGTTGACTCAACTATTGCTATCGCAAAATGTTCCTTAATATAAGGATAGTTTACGGGGTCACCAAACCGTCGAACCTGATCTGCCAAATCGTATTCATCATCTCGCTCATATTGTGTCACAAGATAAGGTATTGTTTTTGCGGCACGTTCTGTCTTGTCTTTAATAGCATCGCTTAAAGCGTCCGTCAAAGAACTATGACCTTCTTTCATTGTCGATGTCCACACTTTAGATTCAATCGTGTACATCTTATCATCAGGGCAGGCATTGTCTTCATCTACACGTCTGAGGAGGATAACATCTACCAAATGACTAGGCATGTCTGGGTGCTCTTTCCACCTGATTTTCATTGGGCGTATATTTGCATCACTTGCAAACGTCTCTGTCCATAGATAATATGATAGAATCTCGCCAAAATCACCTGCTTTGTTTGATGCCTTTTGAGGTAGTCGTCGTTCTATGGCATCTTTTCTTGTCGTCTTTTTGGACTTTAGAATAATTTTTTCAAGCATTTCTTCACTTATATAGGCCTCACGAAAACGCCGTACACAATCTTGTACAAAAGCCGTAGAATCACCTGTAAAATCATATATCTCAAGCCCTGCACTTGCGCTCAAAATACTGTTTTTAGTAAAGTATGAAATCAAGTTTGCCATTATTGCACTTTATTATTTAGAGATCAATGACTACATATAACTTATTAATGATATGTCATCGGATTAAAAACACTATCAAAGCCCATTCTTTCTCTTCCTGCTTCACATACTATTTCCAGGTCAACTGATCCGATAACTTTTGAGTAGTAATTACGCTAATGCTGGTTTCTTTTTTCTTCTCCGTAATCGTCAATGTTGGTTGCATTCGCACAGCATTAATAATTTTAGTATAACTAGGTATTCGGCAAATTAAATTAGAGTAGTCGTTTCAGGGCTTATTCTTTTTTAGATGCTCTCTCGCTTTTTCAAACTTAAATCCTGTAAGGCCTTTCCCATTGCGTCTTCTTTGGCAAGTAGAAGTATATCATCATCCAGTTGAAGCGCATAGAGAACTCGGAGATAAATGCCAATAGCTACTGTCGGTGCGCCCTTTTCAATCCGGCCAACTGTAAGCTGTGAGCAGGTTGCGCGTTCGGCAACCTGAGCCATACTGAGATTCCTGCGCAGTCTAGCTAGTTTGATTTGCCCCCCACTATCTGCATATTCTGCTCCAGTTTTCTGGGCAACTTGGTACCCATTGTACTTTTTGTCATAGCTCAACATATCATATAATATGCAAACATACTATTTTTACCTATTTAATGATGTGTTATAGGTAAAATTCGCAAGAATAGAAGATATGATATTTAAGCAGTTCAACACTTTTTCAAGCGAATAAATCGAATTCGTTCCACTTTTTCCAACGAATCAGACTCTCATTATACACTTTTCCATCAAAATTGAGGCTTGAGAACTACACTTTTCTATGAAATCATCGACTTTACTTTATCCTCGTATTCATATTACGTTCATTAAAGTAAAGTCAAAATAAGGGAAGAAAAGAGATGGCTGCGCCACTGCAAATGGGCTCAGCCATTTTTCTTTTGGCTGCAAATCTTATAAGCAATCCGGATGTAAAAGACCTTCTCTAACGGCCACTCCAATCAAGCACCAAATACATCACTTGGAATCCGAAAATATACGTGAATCCACTCTCGATTTTACAGCCCTTTTTGGCGAAATAAACCCCGACATGCCCTATCTTTGCAGACGGGGTCTGTCGGGGCCCGAAAGGGCTGTTTTTACCTCTTCCCCCTCTGTTCGGTGGAAGACGATGAAAAAAATCGTTAAATCTTCGATTTTTTGCGAAAAAACAAGTAAACTTTCGAAGCCCCCATCTTTTAGACCGTAAACTATTGATAGTCAACAGTTATTTAACCGTACATCGAAAAATATATCGCTCAAATTGCAGGCGAGCGCAATTCTCAGGATTTAGTATATAAAGCCAATAATACTTCTCCGAAATCTTCAAGCACAATAATAATGCATTACAGACTAACCGCCTTAAAGATAATATCAGAGATGATTCAACACATTTTTACAGAAGAGTAATAGCTTCTTTCTCTACCAGAACTAGTTCTTCTTCTCCACATGTTGCCGCATGTGGATATATGCAGTTTGAATAGCCACAAAGAAAGACAGCTATCTATCGAGCCACTTTCCATAGACATAGATATTCCGCTCAAGATAAAGCGTGTGCAAGTCATACGAGATAACCCACAGACATAACGAGCGGTCGCCTCGAAGGCTGAAGGTCAAATCACGGAAAGCGGCTTTCGGAAAGCGGATATTCTTCGTATAGAAGCGCCCCTTATAACCCGCAGGCGTCGCTTCACACAAGTAGACGCTAAAAGTACTGAACAGCCAGAGGAGAATCCTCCGCCGGTTTTCGGGGTACAGGCTCTCGACGTAAAATCGGTGGTAGTAAATCATCTCCTGCTACTATCAATGTAAACGATACTTCCGGGCAAAATAGGCGACAACGCCCGGAATGTGCTTTTTGTAGTAGGGCTGATTCTCCCGGCACCACATGGCGAGTTCCTGCTTCGTGGTAAAGGGTCGGCGCCAGCTGCATCCCGACATAATGTGATCCAATTCCGGAGTAAGGCGTTCAACAAAATCTCCGACGGTCCAGCCTTCCCAGATGTGCTTCTGAAGGTCAATCATACCAAATCCATTTTGATGTTTGACATATGGTCCATGGACCGGCTCCATTTAGGAAAGAAGGTGCCGGCCACGGGCAGATACATAGCGGCGGGACCAACCGGAGGCTCTTTTCGGACGATACGACCCGGATGGGTGGAGATCGTGCGAAAAGGGACTTCAAGGTGCAGGCACGCCGCTATCTTGGCCCGAGGCCGGCACTTGCGGAATAACCTTCTACCCCACTGTCAAACTTTTTGCTCATCAGCTCCAACCACAATCCGGGGAGTACGCCGCAGTGCATTTTGCAGATTGCGCTGATTGATCCGGTAAACGAGCATCAGCAGATCGTAGGCGCTGTACAGGAATTGCCGCCGATAGATCTTGGGACGAATCAACCGTTTCTGACGGTAACGGGTCAGCGTCTCGGGGCGAATGTCGAGGACTTCGCAGGCCGCATCGGCCGTCAGGAAGAGCGGCTCGTCGCTTTGACTGCACAGGTATTCAAAAAGCAACAGACCCTTGCTCAAAAGGAAATTCGTCTTAATGAGGCGTTCGAGTTGTTCAGAGGGTACAAGCCGATAGATCCGGGGATTTTGTTTGTTTTCCATGGGTAACAGATTTATTGATTCAACGATTCGAGTTTTCCGCGGCGGCGCATCTTGCGGATGAACTCCTGCACCTCGGAGAGCAGGTACATGCGCCGGGCCCCGATGTTGAAGCCGACGAGCAGCCCCTGTTCGCGGAAGCGGCGCACCTGGCGTTCGCTCTGGCGGAGCAACTGGCAGACCTCCGCAAAATCGAGAATCGGATCGCCTTCGAGCTGGCTCCGATGATCCTTCATGAAGTGTACAATCTCGAGGATCTCTTCGACCGTCCGCAGGATGCGGGACAGGTCATCCGTGTGTTGATTTTCCATCTTTGTCGGGTTTGGTTTCCACGGCAAAAATGGGACAACCCCAGAACTCGGTTATCAGTGTTTGAATCAATTATATGTTTTGCCAGATCCGAAACCCGGACATCTCTTGTCCCCGGCAGTCCATCAAATAGCAGGAGCAAAACCTCCACAACTTGCCGGTATCGGCAAAAAAACATCATTCTGGGATTGGAAATCACCACTTAACTTGCCGATAAGACAATAGCTTTTTAGGTTCGGTTCTTACTGCAAAGTTCGGCAAGGACACCATCTAAAGGCTCATGCTATTCAGAGAAAGTATGGCGAGCGGCATTGCTTCCAACATCATCGACAGTCACAAAATGCTTTGAGATACCAAATTGACACACACGGCCTTGACTAGGGACGATACCGCGAGTCGGACGTTGCCTGCGTCCTAGAGCAAAATAATGATGCAGAGAAGGAGAAGATGACCCGATTCTATAACATCACACACTCTGCACGTAACGAAAGATTTGTAAAATGGAGATAAATTTCCTATTTTTGATATGCATCTGCTGAATGATTGATTTTTCGCTGTATTCTTACGGCGATTATGACAATGTCAGAACATTGTTCGTTCCCGGTTTTCGACTGTGTGCTTTCGATGTCGTTTGACACTTTAAGTAGAATATTCAGCAGATGCTGTTTTTATGCAAACAGAAATGCCAGACATCCAATCCACATTCCAAGCGGTTACAACTAAAAGAGAACTCGCCGAACGCTTGGGGAGTTCCCTCAAGATGCTCGCTTATTATTTATACAAGCTACCACCCGAACAACAATACAAAAAATACGACATTCCCAAGCGAACCGGAGGGACGCGCGAGATATATGCTCCAATCTCCGGCATTAAACAAATTCAGAAACGTTTATCGCATATTTTGCAGAACTATCAGCCTGCCAAATTTTGTGTGCATGGTTATGTCAAAGAGAGGAGTATCAAAACCAATGCTTATATTCATCGAAGAAAGCGAATTGTCATCAATCTGGATTTAAAAGATTTCTTTCCCTCCATCAACTTCGGACGAGTCCGAGGTCTATTTAAAAGTGCTCCGTTCGGATTCAATGACGAGGTAGCCACGACTATGGCGCAAATCTGCTGTCATGACGGGAAATTGCCGCAAGGTGCACCAACCTCGCCAGTCATCTCGAACTACATTTGCCGCAGATTGGATAATGAGCTGATTGCCTTTGCCCGCAAACACAAAATAAATTACAGCCGATATGCGGATGATATTACCTTCTCAACCAATCTACAGTTTCTTCCGACGGCCGTAGGTCATATCAAAGAGCATAAAATCGTCTTGTCCAACACATTGCGAAAGATCTTTCAGGACAATGGATTCACCATCAACGAGGAAAAGACAAGATATGCTCTGCGAACAAACAGACAGGAGGTTACCGGACTGATTGTCAATGCCGGAATCAACGTTCCTCGAAAATATATCATGCGCATCCGGGCCATGTTGCATGCTTGGGAAAAATATGGTCTTGAAGCGGCTGCGAAAGAGCACTTTGAGAAGTTCAACTACAAGCACAAACATCCCGATTACCCAGAAATAGCATTCAAGAACGAATTGACCGGTATGTTAAATTACGTCGGGCAAATGAAGAGAATAGGCAATCGGGTGTATATCGCACTCTACTACCGAATCACAAGCCTCGATTCGAATATCAAGCTATCGATTCCTGAATACATTCCCGCCCCAGAAGGTACTACTGTCGTTTTTTGTGAAGGCAAGACAGACCCTCTTCACCTGGAAGCTGCACTATCCTGGTTCCATCAACAGGGAGAATTTTCCGATCTGGATCTACATTTCTTTAAATGGAGATCCGATTTGGATATCAACAATGACAACTTACTGCAGATGTGCCAGACCCGGCCACAAGCCAAAAGGGACAATCGAATCGAGATCTATCTGTTCGACAGAGATGTTCCTAGATATATTCAGAAAGCAGCTGAAAAAGATAAATCTTACAAACATTGGGAAGCAAATGTCTATTCAGCGCTCCTTCCTGTTCCGGAACATCGTGATTTCAACGAAATATGCATAGAACATTTTTATCCGGACGAAGATTTGTTGAAAGAAGACAAGAATGGACGCAGGTTATATACGACCAAAGAGTTTGATCCGGATTCAGGGTGCCATCTCAAACTAAAAGAGGTATATTATGCAAATCGGCGAGATCAGCTAAGGTGCAAATACCCGAAGATTCTGGATAGCAATGTGAGAAAAAACGGATCCGATGAAAATATTGCCTTATCCAAAAATAATTTTGCAAAAAATATTTTCCACAAAACCGGATCTTTCAAAGAGGTCTCTTTCACCTACTTCAGAGTCATTTTTGAACTATTCGAGGAGATAATTGCGCAAGCAAAATAAAGGGGCCTGTAATCTCTTATGCAGATAACGTACAAGTTTTATCTCCATACACCCTATTGACCACAGTCCTTCAAAAGCAGGATGAGTATTACGGCACATGCTACCCCGTGACACCACCCACATCTCGTTGAACACGGTATCATGCGACACCAAACCGCAACGCATCCGAGGTATTACTCACCCTCCGTACCACCTGGTCTTCAATCAATGATCTCAATATAGGCACTTGTATTGAACGACGAATGCTCATTACCAAAAACATATCCCAATTGATTGCTGACACATCGTGTATTCCCTATTATTTTGTCTATGTTACGGTGAGAGTGTCCATAAATCCAGTACTCGATTGGGCTTGCGGCAATGTAGTTTCCCAATTCTACCGCAAATGCACCATTTAACGGACTACCCTTGAATTCCGGAGCCACCAATTCGAACGATGGGACATGATGGGTAACGACAACAATGTGCTTTGCCTTACTTCGATTCACTTGCTGCTCCAGAAAACGGAAACACCGATCATGCTCTTCATTGAATCTGACCCAATCCAAAGGCTCACAAGCCCAACGTATCCGGCGAAAATCGCTAATGACGGATTCTGTTCGGAAGGCATCCTGCAATCCGATACGACCCCACAACGTCGTTGCGATTAACTCCGTTTCATCGTTTAACGGGATTACGGAATTGTAACAACACAATATGTTCTCTCGTATTTGCAAAGACCACCCGTCATAGAGTTTGCTAATATCAAACTGCTTGTAAAATTCATGATTCCCCGGGATAACGATTACTTGTCTGTAGTTTTCCGATGCCCAGTCCCAGAAAGGATGCCTCGAATAATTATCATCCCCAATATACCCGATGTCTCCGGCAAGCACAAGAATCTCTGCGGAAACAATCAATGGATGATGCTTCAGGAAATTGCTGTTTTCCTTGAATTCCAAATGGAGGTCGGAAGCGTATTGTATTTTCATGATAAAGCGAATATGCGTCTCATTTCCAGCAATACTTGTTCGATGAAGGCAGCATCTCTTTGTATGCTGGCCTGTAACGGTTGATTAGGCATCAATGATTCCATCTTCGTCACAAAGGCAACTGCGTCTTTCTTCATCTTTTCGGACAATTCTATCGGCTCTGCAATATAACCGCTTGCCATTAGCTTGAAAACATCGGACATATGTTTTCGAATATCACTGCTATGTGCAGGCGGTTCCTGTTCGGAAAGATTCAGGTATGCCTTCATCTTCAGACATATCAGACCTACTGTATCAACAACATGCAGTTCCTCTTCCATCGTACTGTGGGCCAATGCAAACTGATAAAACTCTTCATCCATCAGGATTGCAGACAGACTCGACACATCTTCACCGACAGGAATCGGGGTCAGATGACAACCAGCGGGAACAGTCAGCACTTCCGGCTGTTTGGACAGAAGTTCTATCTGATAAGGGAACTCTTCGTTCCGAGGTCTATAAAACCGAAACAATTCAGGCTTCGGCTCTTTCCCCTCACCTCGTTTTTTCTCTCTCTGTTCATAATCCCCATCATGGATAAAACTCCAAAATCGACGGCCAAATTCAGGTGTCATCCGTTCCACAACAAGAATCATGTCTATATCTTTCGTGGCTCGAGGTTTCATATCTGCATGACGCAGCATAATACTGCATGCCGTACCTCCTATAATCACATAGTTATCCTGGAAATCGCCAAAATACTCCCTAAACTTATCCAGACCCCTTACTGCCATATTTCACGAATTATATTCTCCAATTCTTTTTCTACCCGCGGATCCCTGTCTTCGCGCAAAGACAAATACAACGACAATCTGTCGACATATCCCTGTTGCCCAATTTTCATTTCAGGGGAATATTTCCAGATTTCAATCTTATACTTGAAATCCGACGATTCCCACTCCGAGAAGGAATAATTTCCCGAAACATAATCCCGTTCCCAAATAGCTAATGTGATCTGGTCGTCAGCATTCAGGAATGAGTAGTGAGACAAGGCGCTGACACCTCCGATGTAAAAAGAATCACCTCCTACCTCGTCCGAATAAACGATCTTTTTAACTGGCGACACAAAATAGGGCATGGCCTTATTCCATAGATCCTTTCGCAACATGGAGGAATAGATCAATTTTGTCTTCCTGTCTTTTCGAGCCTGCAGCAATTGCTTTCTTTCCAATTCACCAACAGCTCGAGATACAGCCAAATAGTTATACGGAATACGAGATTGCAGCTCTTGCAAGGTAAATTCGCTCAGATCAGGATGAAGCAAATAATTTAACAAGACATATTGAGCTACGGGGGATAGTTGATGCTCCGGATCTTCTTTTTTCCGAATCCGTTCATTAATTAGCATACCGGGAAGAAACACATAACGGTCCGATACGACAAAATAAACCCCTTGCTCAATCAGTCGCTGTCTGATATAAAATGGCGCAGACTGCAAGATGAATACAACTGGAATGTCCAGAATCCGCTCAATCTGATTAGCAATGCGAGCATACCGCATCGGCGTGTATGTACGGGTCAAATCAGCATTTTCAACGAGGCACAACGGATGCTTATTGAATTCCGCATAATAAAACCGGAAACTCAATATTAGATCAAGAGTTAGCCCTTTCAGTTTATCCCGACCAATTTTATCAAGATTGACAGGAACACCTGCAATAGATATTGTTTTCAGCATTTCTCATCATTTTCCATAATATGCATCATTATCAACACAAGTGATAACGATGCAAATATAATGATAATAATCTAGTTTACAATTTATATATCAATATTTATTACTTGCATTATAAAGATTATTATTACAGATAACGACACAAACATCATTACCCAAAACTTGATGAGTAATACGATCTTTTAATGCTCGCCAACACAAAATAACCGTTAAGCCACGCTCGACTACTTCCGAATCCCCTACTGAACCCCCGTGTCACCTTCCGGGAATGTTACAAGGGCTGAAAATATCAGATTGGGCACCGGGTCCAACCATTGCATATAATATATTGATTTATAAACATTTATACACGTCATAACATTCTCAAAAACGATAAAAAAATCCGCAGGTTCGTTTCCAATTCGGTTGCAAAATCCGGGAATTTTTCGTAACTTTGTAACAACCAAGTGAATACAAGGGAAAACAGCGAAAATAGGTTGTGGCCTATTCGGTGTATCTAAAAATTTTTACAATCTTAACACGTTGACATATTGGCGATTACGATATGGGTTCAGTTATCGTATTCTCCACTCCAACGCTCGCAATCTGTTGATTATCAACAAATTGCGAGCGTTTTCCAAAAACAGACGGGACAGAAACGGGACAGTATATTTTCACCGAATTCCCCGTCTCTATGGTCTGAAAATCAATATTTCTACATTTTTGTCCGGGTTCCGTGCACGAAAATGTAAAAAAATGTTGCTTGTCAGAACCGCGCGAAGCAAAGCGCTCGACGAAATTCTCTCGTACACCTATCCACGGCTGCATACCGGCTCCTGCTGGTATATCAGTTTCTACGCCTTCGACCCGGCAAGGGGCGAAATGCGACGCAAGCGCATCAAGATCAACTCGGTCGGCACGGCGGCACAAAAACGTCGCTATGCGACCCAGGTATGCAATCGACTTTCGACGCAACTCGAATCGGGTTGGAACCCGTGGGTCGAGGCCGAGGCCGACAACTGCTACAAGCTATTCGAGGACGCCCTCTCCCACTATCGACGGCACATCACGAAGTTGCTCAACGACGGTGTTCACCGACAGACTACCCACCACTGCTACATGAGTTTCGCGGGTATGCTCGAAAAGTGGAACACCCGGAAAACCCCGATCCGCTACGTCTATCAGTTCGACCGGACATTCTGCGTCCGCTTCCTTGATTATGTCTACTTGGAACGGAAAAGTTCCCCATCGACCCGGAACAACGCGCTGGCGTTCCTCCGATCATTCAGCACCTTCCTCGTCCAGCACCTGTATTTGAAGGACCGTCCGACGGCCGGGCTGCAGAACCTTCGGAAAGCAGTCGTTCAGAAACAGCGCACGGGGATCGCGCCGGAGGACATGAAGCGGCTGCATGACTGGCTTCAGGCGAACAACCGCCCCTTCCTGCTGGTATGCTATTTCCTGCACTACCTGCTGATCCGCCCCCGCGAGATTGCGAAGCTGCGCCTGGCTGACATCAGCGTGGCCAAGCAGACCGTCTATATCGACGCCTCGATCTCGAAGAACAAGAAGTCGGCCAACGTGACGATCCCCGTTCAGATCCTCGAACTGATGATCGATCTGGGCTACTTTTCGGCACCCAGTTCATTCTACATCTTCTCGGAGGGATTCCGCCCCGGAGCCGAATACTGCAGCGAAAGGGATTACCGGGACTACTGGAAAAATGTCGTCGCACCGGCACTGCATTTCCCCATTGAATACAAATTCTATTCGCTGAAAGATTCGGGAATCACAGCGATGCTTCGGGCCGGACTCGACGCCCTATCCGTCAAGGAACAGGCACGACACTCCTCCCTCCAGATTACGGACGCCTATACCCCGCGTGAAGTCAAGAAGGCGAATCCGGCGCTTCGTAATTACAGAGGTGATCTGTGAAATAATAGAAAAATATCTATTGAATATTTTGTAAACAATAGAAAAATATCTATCTTTGTGATGTCAAACAAATACTGCAATGAAATCGAGTGAGCTACAAAAGTTGATTCTCGCAAACGGATGGCGGATCGTCCGACAAAGCGGGAGCCACGTGATCTACGAAAAAAACGGAGTCAGGTACCCGGTTCCGTTTCACGGAGGCAAAGAGGTGGGTACCGGACTTGAAAAGAAAATCAAACGGGAGATGGGGCTGAAATAGGCCCCTCCCGAAAAAACCCGAGGGGGGGGGAGGCCCCCGAAACCGGGAGAAAGGAGTATAAGATGAAACAGATTACAGCTATTATCGAAAAGAACAGCGACGGCGGATTCAGCGCCTATTGCACCGACGAAATGTTTTCCGGCATGGGAGATACGGCCGAAGCTGCCAAAGAAGACCTGAAACAATCCATCCGGCATTTTGTCGAATCGAGCCGCGAAGACGGCTACCAATACCCGGAATGGCTCGATGGGGAATATGAGATCGTGTATAAGTTCGACACCCAATCGCTCCTCCAGTATTACGCCGGGATCATCACCCCGGCCGCGCTGGGGAGGTTGTCCGGGATCAACCCCAAACAGCTTTGGAGTTACGCCCACGGGAAATCGAAACCCCGGGAGGCCCAGGTGAAACGAATCGAGGAGGCCCTGCACCGTTTGGGGTCCGAACTGTCTTCTCTCTCTTTGTAGTATTTGTTTGACAGCTCATCTATAAAGAGAGCGCCCCGGCCTTTCGGTCGGGGCTTTTTCTTGACGGATCATCGAACGAGAACAATGGCAAGCCAGAAGAGCCACAATTTGAGCAATGCCCAGGCAAGTCCGATCAGTCCGGCGAGGATGTCCCGCCAGTCGGCCGAGTCGTCGATCCAACAATCTTTGAGAAGGATCGCCGCCGCCGTAATGAAGACCACGGCCGCCGCGATCCATCCGGGCGACAAGATCCATCCGAAGATGAAAGACAGGATGATTCCGGACACCGTGGCAATATTATCCGCCACGGCAAAATGGAGGATATGGTCTTTCGCCCACTGGTTAAGCCAGACCACCACGGTCTGGCAGGCGGTTTTGATTTTCGCGAATAAGTTTTCCATAAGGCTATCAGTTTTGCGTTCGGCTCCGCCAAAGCGAAATCCGGCCGCGAAGTTCGAACACAAGTTCTTTGCGGAACGGATCATATCCGGCCGCACCGGAGAGAGAGAAGGGGCCGAAGTTTCGATTGACCGATACTCCGGCCCACTGATTATGCAAGGTGGCTGCAGCCTCAATCTCGACAGACCACTTTGGTTCCTGCGTAACGGTTTTGTAGACCGTCCGCACGGTGGATACCTCACGGAGCAGAGGCTCGATGGTCGCCTCGGCCGTGAGCAGCCGATTGCGTCCGACCGTGGCATTGACCAGGAACACGCCCGTCGTGTCGGTCGAGAAGTCGAGGCGATAGTCTCGTTCCCGGAAGTAATCGGCGATGATCTCCGCCGTGTCGGCTGGTAGTGTTTTCCATACCGTGTCGGCCGGTTCCCGGATAACTACCGGCCACGGCTCCCGGACTGTGACCTTGATGGGCGGCAGTGGCCGGAGTTGAACGGACACACTATTCCGCAGATCAATAGAAGACGAACGCGCTGACGCCTCGATCAAACGCTTCATCGAGCCGCACGCCTGGAACTCGGCAAAAGGAAAAGCCAACGAAAAAAGCCGCGGCGGAAAGGATTTGAACCTGTACCTGGACGCCATTTCCGCCAACATTCTGCGGATTCAAAGGGACCTCGAACTCGACAAGAAAGAGGTCTCCGCCCAAATCATTCTGAATCGCTATCTGGGCAAGGATCAGACGGATCGTCATACCTTGATGGAAGTTTTCCATGCTCATAATAAAAAGTGCAGAGCCCTTATCGGTATCAATTTCGCTCCTGATACCGTTCTTCGATATGAAACATGCTTACGTCTGATTGAAGAGTTTATGCGCAACACCTATAAGAAAGGGGATTGCTACTTGGAAGAGGTTACCAAGCAATTTGTCGAGGAATTTGAGTTTTATCTCAAAACAGTCCGCAAATGTTGTCATAATACGACGACAAAATATCTTGCCAATTTCAAGAAGATTGTCAGAATAGCTTTGGCTAATGGTTGGATGAAAAAAGATCCTTTCGCACAAATCCGCTTCCATTTAGATGAAGTAGAGCGGGAATTCCTTGAAAAACAAGAATTGAAGGCTCTTTTAAGTAAAAAATTTTCGATTCCTCGCTTGGCGCAGATCCGCGATATTTTTTGTTTTTGTTGCTTCACCGGACTTGCGTTTTCGGATGTAAAACAACTTAAATCTGAACACTTGGTAACAGATATTAACGGAATGGTTTGGATTCGCAAAACTCGACAGAAGACCAAAAACATGTGTAATATTCCATTATTGGATGAGGCAAATAAAATTCTTGATCGTTACAAGGATCATCCATATTGTCAAACTCAAGGTGTGCTGCTCCCCGTGTGTAGTAATCAAAAGATGAATATGTATTTGAAAGAGCTGGCCGACATCTGCGGCATCCGCAAGAATCTCTCAACGCATTGCTTTAGGCATTGGTCTCAGATATATCCACTGAATGAGAGATATTTACAGAGATCTGTCAGCCGACAGGTAACGATTTAGAGACGAGCAATATTCTCTGAATTACTCGATTCTGCATAGTCGAAAGAACGCTTCTCAAATACAAAAATAGAAAGTAAAACGATTTTCTCCAAATTCATATTACGGCCACGGAAAGCCAGCCTCAATGAGGGGGCGTTTCTGCGGCTAATGGGCAAAACCGACTCCTTGCAGGGCATGGCTCCCCGCATGCGTGTAACCCGTCGAAAATCCTTCTGCAGACGCTCGATCCAGTTCGTCGTGTAGATCTTCGACTGAATCCTTGCCTCATAGTTCAGATAGGTGAAGTGGGCTTTGTAGGCCGGATCCTCCGCCCGTCGTCGAAAACTGCGGTAATCCTGCTCCCATTTCACACAGAGTCTCTGCCATTGTTCCTAGGCCCTCTCTTCTGTATAGCTGCGATCTCCCGTACGGAAGACCTGCCGCAGATCCTTGGCCAGCTCTCCCTTGTCGCCGTTGCGCACGCAACTCAGCAGATTGCGTTTCAAGTGCGTCGTACAGCGTTGCAGCGGGGCTCCGGGAAAGACCGTACTGATGACATCCTCCAGACCCTTCAGCCCGTCGGCACACACCAGGCCGATCTCCCGAACGCCTCGTTCCCGCAGTTCTGTGAGCATCTCACCCAGCCCAAGGCACTCTCCGTGGGCTTATTGAAGATCCCCGGCACTTCACGCCGCTTGTCTTCACGCACGGCAAGCACCACATAAAAAGCTTCTATTTCTACGCTCCGCTTGCGGTGGATCTTCATATGTACGCAATCGATGAAGACGATGGGGTAATAAGTCTCCAGAGAGCACGTGAGCCATTGCGAAACATCTTCACGAAGGTAGTCCAGCATCCGCGAAATACTCGCCTTGCTGTAGTGCTCGCCATAGATATCCTGGAATACCTCGCCGACCTGTTCTTGTGTAAGACCTTTCGTATACAACGTTCCGGCAGGCGTTCGCATTCATCCTCCTGATGGCGCAGGATCGCCAGAATCTGGGGATGAAAATTCCCGTAGCGATCACGGGGTATCCGGAACGTCAGCGTACGGCCATGACCGTAACTATGCCCCGGTCGGAAGCCGTTGCATTTATTCCCTGATGCGGAGTTTTCCCGGAGATATTCCCGGCGTTCCGAAAGCATCATACTCTCCAATAAGATCTCCAACAGATCCTGAAGGCCATTTTCCCGCTCCGAATGTTTGCCTCGACAAATCTAAAAAATCTGTAGACTTTTTATTTGCCCCCAAACACACTCTTTGAAACAGTATCCTCCCAGGAGGAGTTGCGCGAGTTGATAGGCCGATTGTCCGGACGCCCGGTCGACCCGACGCCCCATACCGGCTTCGGACAGAACATCCACATCGGCCGCAACGTCTTCATTAATGCCGGATGTTATTTCCAGGACCACGGGGGGGGGGCGATCGGCGACGGAGCTGTCGCAACGCGCGAAGTCAAGCCGAATACCATCGTCGACAGAGTCCCGGCTCGGCTGAGCCACCGGATCGAGACCGCAGAGACCGCATCCAACAAATAGTAACCGGACCTTCAGTCGGGACGTCAAGCCGGATGCCGGCCCGTCGTACAGTTACACCTAGCTAGGAAGTTTGGATGACCCCTCGGGATTGGCCGAGGCGGTGGGCCGGGGCAATGTCCGCGTGACGTTTGCGCGGTAAAGGCCGTCGGACGCGGCAAGGCGATGTGACCACCCCCGCGGCGCGTTCCGTCGATGCAAAAGGTCCGGAAAGGAGGCCTTCGGGCGGCTCCTTTCCGGACCTTGTCGTCTCTGCCTGCGCCGGCTACTGCTCCTCGGCGTAGAGCCGTACGTAGTCGACATACATGCTGGCCGGACCGTCGTTCAGCGCCGTGATCTGCGCCGCCTCGTACAATCCCGGGAAGTTGCCCCCGACAGCCAGGTTGAAGAGGATGAAGTTGGGCTTGTGGAAGTAGTTGCCCACGTGGAGCGGATCGCTCTCGTAACCCGCCGTGCGGGTGATCGAAATCCGGTAGTAGGGTTTCCGGTTCGGATCGAGGTCCAGATCGTAGTACATGGCGATCTCGTCCTCGGTCCAGATGCAGGTGTAGAGGTGGAAGCCGTCCTGCATGCTGTACGGTGCCGTCGTGTCGAGCGCATAGTCGCCCTTGTTGTTCCAGGCCGTACCCCAGTGGCAGGCGCCGTTGAAGAAGCGGTCCTGGGTCCCCCGGCTGATTCCCGTGGCGTGGCCCATCTCGACGATGTCGGTCTCGCCGCAGGCCGGCCATCCCACCTGGTCGAAGTCGTTGCCCATCAGCCAGAAGGCCGGCCACAGCCCGTTGGCCGTCTGCGGCATCCGGATCCGCGCGTCGAGCCGTCCGTAGGTAAAGCTGTACTTGCCCTTCGAGTTGATGCGTCCCGAGGTGAACTGACGGTTCTGGTAGTTCTCGCGTGTGGCGGTCAGGATCAGACAGTTGGCGCCACTCTCCGGCTCGGGCCCCACGCTGACCCCCTTCTCGCAGTAGTATTGCAGCTCGTTGTTGCCGCCGCCCGAACCGTCGACCTCGATGTTCCAGATCGTGCCGTCGAGCGTCGTGCCGTCGAATTCATCCGACCAGACGAGCCGGTAGCCCTCCGGAACCTCGATCTCCGACGAATCTTCGCTGGCCGTGCGCACGCGGATCTCGCTCCACTCCGAGGCCGTGTAGTTGCTCGCCCCGGCTTCGGCCCTCACGCGCAGCGTATGGCTGCTGGCGGGAGTCAGCCCCGTGCAGGTGATGCGGCATTCGGCGGTGCTCTGCGGCTGGCCGTCGTCGAGCGTCCACGTGTAGCGGTCGGCATGGCTTACGGCCGACCACGTGACGGTGAAAGAAGTCGGGGTGAGCGAGGCGGTCTCGACCGTCAGTTCGGGTGCTCCGAGTCGGATGATATCCTCGTTTGAGTAGGTCCGGACGCGGATCTCGTTCCACTCCGAGGCGACGGCTGTATCCGACAGGGCGCGGACACTGGCCGTGTAGGTCGTCGCTTCGTTCAGTCCCGTAAAGGTATACGCGGTGCTGCTCTGCGTCGACAGAGTGGTGCCGTCGAGGTGAATTTCGTAGGCGGAGGCCCCGGTGACTTCGCTCCAGCGGATGCCGAAGCCGTCGATGCCGATCGAATTAGGGATGAGCAGGACGGTCGGTGCGGTCAGCTGTCCGCCCTCTTTGTCCTCTTCGCTGCACGATGCGAAGAGCAGCGGCAGCAGCATTCCGGCTCCCAGGAACCTCTTTGCAAGGGTGTACATGTGTGGTCTGTAGTGCATGGGTGCAATGTCTGTATGCGGATTGTTCGATTCTCGTTTCACTGTGCGCTGCTCCGGGTCCACATGCGCACGTAGTCGACCTTCATGAGCACCGCATCGTCGAAGATCGCATCGTTGACCGCGCCACCCATCGTGCCGCCGATGGCCAGGTTCAGAATGACGTAGAAGTAGTTGTCGAAGGGCCATTCATACTCGTCGGCTCCCTGCGGCTGGAACTTCCAGGTCGAGGGTTCGCCGTTGACGTAGAAGGTGATGCGGCCGTAGTCCTGGTCGGTCTCCTGCTCCCAGAGCAGCCCGTAGGTGTTCCAGTGTCCCTCGGCTTCGGCCAGTGTCGTCGAGCCGTTCCAGTTGCGGCCGTTGTTGCCGTTGGCGTTCATCGTGTGCAGGGCGTGGGTCACCTTGTCCGGGGTCTTGCCGACGTGCTCCATGATGTCGATCTCGCCGCACAGTGGCCACGACGAGGCTCCTGTGCCCATCATCCAGAAGGCCGGCCAGGTGCCCTGACCCGCCGGAAGCCAGATCCGGGCCTCGATGTAGCCATATTTGATCTGCACCTTCCCCTTCGTGTTGATCCGCGCCGAGGTGTATGCACGGCCTCCCATCGACTCCTTGCGGGCCTCGATCACCAGGCATCCGTCCTCCACGCGCAGATTCTCGCTGCGGTCGGTGTAGTACTGCAGCTCCTGATTGGCCGCCAGCCCGGTCTCGATGTTCCAGTTGAGCGTGTTGAGTGTCGTGCCGTCGAACTCCTCGGCCCAGTATTTCGTGTAGCCCTCGATCGGAGCGTCGGAATCGGAGCCTTCGGGTCCGGAGGCCGGCTCGCGATCGTCGCCGCAGGCCGTCGGCAAGAGCCACAGCATGCCCGCTGCGGCCAGTGTGTAAAGCACTCTTTTCATCTTTCTGTCGGTTTTCGTTTTCGGTATTTGTGGAGCAGCGGGTGCATTCAAACCCGCTGTTCCTGTCTCTCGGCGCGCCTATTTCTTGTAGATGAATACGGCGTCGATCTGCAGCGACTGCGGCATCGTGCCGTCGTCGGGCTGCGTGATGGCCATGATGTTCAGACCCACGTTGCCCGATGCATCGGGTGCGAGGCTGGTCAGAACGGTCTCTTGATACTTGAGACCCTTGTCGTAGAAGTACTTGAGCGGCACCTCGATCTCGTGCCACTCGCCGTCGCGGGCAAAGCCGTACTCGTCGTCGACATTCACGATAACCGGGCAGCCGTCGATCACACCGTCATAGAGCTTCACGGCGTAGTTGCCCGTGTTGGTACCCTTCCAGGCCATGTGGAGGTAGTAGTTGTTGACGTCGGCATCGATCTGCGCGAGCTTCTTGATGTTGTCGAGGTTGGTCGAGAAGAAGCCTGCGCCGAACCAGCCGGTAGCGGTGCCGATCTGGATGTTGACCCACGAGTCTACCACGCCGTAGAAGTTGGGGCCTGCGCTGGTGCCGTCCGAGAAGTTGGAGGCCCAGTCATAGAGGAAGCAGTCGGTATCGTTCGGACGGAAGTCGGCTACCACCTTGTCCTTGATCGTCTCGTAGGTGGCCGCATCGAGCGAGATCAGGTAGTAGTTGCTGCCCGACAGCGACGCGTGGGTGTTGCCCCCTTCGCCGCCCTCACCGCCTTCGCCGGTCGTCGTAAAGGTGCAGGTGCCGAAGTCCGAAGCCGAATAGCTCTGCGTGTCGGCCGGAACGGCGCGTACGCCGACCGTGTAGGAGGTGCCGGCCGTCAGCGACGTGAGGCTGACCGAAGGCGAGGTGACCGTCTGTACGGTGGCGCCGTTGAGCTGCACCTCGTACGAGGCGGCATTCGTCACGGCGCTCCACGTAACGGTGGCCGACGTGGCGGTAATCGTGCTCTGGTCGACCGTCGGGGTCGGGGTAGCCAGTTTCGGCGTCGAGGCCGAGTTGTCGTCGTCGCTGCCGCAGCCGACGAATGCCATGGCCACCAGGGCCATCAGCAGAAATTTTGCAGATTTCATGGTTGTTTTAGTTTTTAGTGAATGAAACATTAAGAGGTTATGGATTTCTCATTGGAAAACCGAATCAATAGCCCGGATTCTGGACCAGACTCCCCAGCCGTACCTCCTCCGAGGGGATCGGCATCAGTTCGTGCTTGCCCTCGACGAAGGTGCCCATCTGGGCGCGGGCCTCTTCGCTTTCGGAGGCCATGTAGGCCTTCATCGTCTGGCCGACGATGCCCCAGCGGCAGAGGTCGAACCAGCGGTGGCCCTCCATGGCCAGCTCGACACGCCGTTCGTGGCGCAGATTCTCGCGCGTGAGTTCGACGTCGCCCAGCCCGACGCGGCGCCGCACGCGGTTGAGTGCCTCGCGGCCGGCCGCAAGATCCGTATTGCTCTCCAGACACGCCTCGGCATACATCAGCAGCACGTCCGCATAGCGGATCTGCTTGTTGTTGATCGGCGAACGCGTGGCGTGAGACAGCCGGTAGGGAGTGCCGGCATTGTCGGTCATCATGGCATATTTGCGGTTCAGATAGCGGTTGCCCAGGTAGATCTCCTCCGAAGGGGTGACGATCTGGTCGTCCGTGGGGTTGAGGATCGTCACGTCGCGCCGCGGATCGCCCTCCTCGAATTCGTCGTAGAGATCCTGCGTCGGGTGATTGAAGCCCCAGCCCGTGCGCGTCGTCGAGAAGATGATCGTCGACCGCGAGCGGGTCAGCGACGTGGTCATCGTGCCGCGCGTGTAGCCGTAGCCCTCGCCGTAGTCCGAGGTCGGATCCTCCATGTACTGGATCTCGAAGACCGATTCGGGACCGTTCTCGCCGGCCAGCGTGAAGTTGTCCGCATAGTTGGGGCAGAGCGAGTATTCGCCCTCGTTGTCACCCATCTTCAGCAGTTCGGCACCCCACGTGCGGGCGGCATCGTAGTTCTTCATGTAGAGGTTGACCTTCAGCAGCATGGCCAGCGTTGCACCCCGCGTGGCGCGTCCCATATCCTCGTCGGCATATTCGCTCTTCTTCCACAGCCGGCGCTGGGCGTTGTCCAGGTCGGAGAGGATCAGGCTGTAGATCTCCTCGGCCGAGGCCCGCGGCTGACGCCAGTCGTCGGACGAGGTGATCGGGGTCTCGACCCGCGGCACGCCGCCGAACAGACGCACCAGCCGGAAGTAGTAGTAGGCCCGCAGGAAATAGGCTTCGCCGAGGATCCGTTCGCGGGTCGATTCGTCCATCGTCTCGTCGGTCGACATGCCGGGCACGTTCTGCAGCACGAGGTTGCAGCGCCCGATGCCCTGATACTGGGCGCGGTAGAAGTCGAGCAGCAGCGTGTTCGACGAGACGGTCTTGAAGTTCTCGATGTCGTAGACGTCGGCCATGTCGCCGATATTCTGGCCGCCCTTCAGCGCATCGTCCGAGGCGACGTCGCCGATGAACCACTCGCAGAAGTAGGTGTTGTTGAACTCCCAGGCCAGCGGTACGTAGGCCGCGTTGACGGTCTGCAGGGCGGTCTCGCCGCTGGTGAAGAAGTCGCCCAGTTCGGTCGTCCCCGGACCCTTGTCGGTCAGCCATTCGGTACACGATGCCAGGCTCAGGCCTGCGAAAAGCGTGATGATATGCAGTATTCGTTTCATCGTTGTCGGTAATTAGAAGTTGATGTTAGTGCCGAAGAGGAAGGTGCGCGACTGGGGGTAGTTGCCGTAGTCGACACCGCCGCCCACCTCGGGGTCGTAACCCGTATAGCCGGTGATGGTGAACAGATTGCTCATCGAGACGTAGAAGCGCCAGCGGTTCATGTGCATGCGGTCGGTCCAGCGTTTGGGCAGCGTGTAGCCCACGGTCAACTCCTTCAGCCGCAGGTAGGAGCCGTCCTCGACGTAGCGGCTCGACGAGAGCGTGTTGCGCGAACTCCCGTAGGGGTTCGGAATAGTACCGTCGGGGTTGCTCCGGGTCCAGACGTTGCGCATCGTAGTGCTCAGCGTGGCCTCGGTGCCCTTGCCCTCGGTGCGCAGCCGCACGGCGTTGTAGATCTCGTTGCCGTAGACCCCCTGGAAGAAGGCCGTCAGGTCGAGACCCCGCCACGTGGCGCTCAGGTTCACTCCGTAGGTGAGCCACGGGAAGGGGTTGCCGATGGCCACCAGATCGTCGTCGTCGATCACGCCGTCGTTGTTCTGATCCCGGTAGCGGGCGTCGCCGGCGTGCTCGGTGATGCCGACGGGGTTGACGCCGAACTGATGGTCGATGGCCTCCTGGTCGGTCTGGTAGATGCCCTCGTACTCGTAGCCCCAGAAGGAGTAGAGCGGAAGCCCCTCGTCGCAGATCGTGTAGTCGCCGTAGACGCGTTCGCCGCCGTTGAGTGCCGTCAGCCGGTTGCGGATGAAGGAGACGTTGCCGTTGACGGCGTATTCGACCTCGCCGATGCGGTTGGTGTGGCCGAGGGTGATCTCGATACCCTGGTTGCGCACCGTGCCGACGTTGGCCGTCGGGGCGTGGAGGTTGCCCACGTGGGCCGGAGCCGTCACGCTGAGCAGCATGTCCTTCGTGTCGCGCAGGAAGAGGTCGACCGTTCCCGAGAACTTGTTGTTCCACAGTCCGAAGTCAACGCCCAGGTCCCATTGCTCGGTGGTCTCCCATTTGCCGCCCGTGTTGACGTAGGAGAGGATCGTGGCGCCCGGGGCGATCTCGGGCGAGGTGCCGAAGGGATAGCCCACGAAGGTCGGACCCGAGTTGAAGATCGTCTGCAGGAAGGCATTGTCGCCGATCTTGTCGTTGCCGATCTGGCCCCAGCCCAAACGCAGCTTGAGGTTGTTCAGCACGCTGCTCTCCCGGAGCCACGACTCCTCGTTGATGCGCCAGGCAATGGCCGTCGAGGGGAAGTAGCCCCAGAGGTTCTCGGGGAATTTCGACGAGGCGTCGGCGCGGAAGTTCACCGTGATCAGATAGCGGTTGTCGTAGCTGTAGTGCAGACGTCCGAGCAGCGAGAACATGCGGGTCCGCGTGGCCGAATCGCCCGCCTCGGTCCGATCCTCCGTGGCCTGGTTCAGATACCAGTTGTTGCTCGTCGGATTGGAGATCGACGACCCCGAACCGCCGATGTAGTAGTAGTTGTACTCCTCGGTGGTCTGGCCGACCATGGCCGTGAGGCTGTGTTTGTTCCAGTCGTGGGTGTAGGTGAGCGTATTTTCGTAGCGCATGGTCTGGCCGCGCGACATGCTGCGCTGGATGAAGTTCTTCTCGTTGCGGTCGTAGGTCGAGTAGTCGTACTTGTCCTTGAAGGTGCGGCTCATCGTGTTGAGCAGGTCCATGCTTACCTCGGAGTGGAGCCGCAGCCCCTTGAGGGGTTCGATGTCGAGGTAGATGTTGCCCACCCAGCGCTCGTTCTTGTCGAGGGGATGGGTGTGCTCGACCATCGAGAGGGGGTTGGTCACGTTCTTGAAGTTGGACGATGCCGCGATGCGGCCGCTCAGATCCTCGCCCTGGTTGTTGATGCTGCCGGCGGGGTAGCGGGCCGGATCCCACGGAGCCATGGCCAGGGCGGCCGAGAGGATCGAGGCGCCGGGGCTCGAGTTGTTGTTCATGGCGTTGCGGCCCTGGGAGTTCGAGAAGGAGATGTTCTCGCCCACGGTGAGCCACTTGGCCAGCTTGTAGGAGGTGTTCGCACGCAGGGTCAACCGCTCGAAGTCCGAGCCGATGATCGTACCCTCCTGTGAGAAGTAGCTGGCGCTCAGGGCGTAGGTCGTCTTGTCGCTGCCGCCCGACGCACTGACGTGATAGTTCTGGATGACGGCGTTGCGGCGGAAGACCTCGTCCTGCCAGTCAGTGTCGATCGAGCTGTAATCCAGTCCGTTGGGATTCTGCGCCGACTTGATGACGGGGTAGTAGCTCGAGTTGCCCAGCCGGTAGGCCGACAGCCAGGCGTTGAATCCGTTCTGGTTGAAGTAGTTGATCTGCGACTGGGTTCCCTCCAGGTCGATGATTGTGCGGGCGAATTCGTCGTGGCCCATCAGATCGAGCTTGTTCCAGCGGTTCTGGATGCCGACGTAGGCATTGAAGTCGATGTTGATCTTCTGTCCGGCCTTGCCGCTCTTGGTGGTGACGATGATCACGCCGTTGGCGCCCCGCGAACCGTAGATGGCCGTGGCCGAGGCATCCTTCAGAATCTCGGTCGAGGCGATGTCCTGCGGATTGACGAAGGTGATGTCGTCGGTGATTACGCCGTCGACCACGTAGATCGGGGCGCTGTTGTTGACCGTGCCGATACCGCGGATGCGTACCTCGGCGGCCGCTCCGGGCTGTCCCGACGAAGCGTTGACCGTCACGCCGGCGGCCCGGCCCTGCAGTGCCTGGTCGAGACCGGCGGCCGGGGTCTTCTGCAGCTGCTCGGGGGTGATCGACGCCACGGAGCCTGTTACGTCGCTCTTGCGCATGACGCCGTAACCGATGGCCACGACCTCTTCGAGCTGCAGGCTGCTCGGTTCGAGACGGATGTCGAGCGAGGTCTGACCGGCGGCCAGCGGGATGACCCGGGTCTGGTAGCCGATGTAGCTGAACGAGAGTTTGACGGGGGCTTTCTGGCTGCCGGGGATGGAGAGCGTCCAGCTGCCGTCGATGTTGGTCGAGGTTCCGTGGGTCGTTCCCTCGATTAGAACGGTGACGCCGACCATCGGTTGTCCGTCTTCCGAGGAGGTAACGGTTCCCTGGACCTGCTGCGTTTGGGCCTTCAGCGAGGTGGCGGCCAGCAGCAGGCAGATCAGTAATCTGAACTTGTTCATAGGTTTGGAGGTTGATTTGTTCGGGTGTTTATTGGATGGTGAACAAGGTGGATGTTCCGGACTGGCTGTCACCGGCGATCCAGAGATCGAATTCGCCGGGTTCGACTTTCCGCTGCATGTCGAGGCCCCAGAAGGCGAGCCTGTCGGCCGGCAGTTCGAACTCCACGATACGGCTTTCGCCGGGCCGGAGCGTTACGCGCCGGAAATCCTTCAGCTCGCGGACCGGACGTACGGTCGACCCTACGCGGTCGCGGATGTAGAGCTGGACCACCTCCGTGGCGGCCCGCTTGCCGTTGTTGGTCAGACGGCACGAGGCGTGAATCGTCTCGTCGGCCGTGTAGAAGCTCTTGTCCAGCTGCGGCGTGTCGTAGGCAAAGGTCGTGTAGGAGAGTCCGTATCCGAACGGGAAGAGCGGCCCGAATCCGGCATCGAGGTGGTAGGAGGTGCAGCCCAGCGAGGTCTGACCCGCTCCGACCGGTGTCTGGTCGATCAGCAGTTCATTGCCTGTGGCGGGGCGGCCCGTCATGTGGTGGGCGTAGTAGACAGGGATCTGACCCGTGGTCACGGGGAAGGTAACGGGCAGTTTGCCGCTCGGTACGGCCCGACCGAAGATCAGGTCGATGAGTGCCGGGCCTCCCATCGTGCCCGGGTGGAAGGCGTATAGCAGGGCGTCGGTGTTGGCCAGATCGCGGGCGATGGTGAGCGGGCGTCCGGCCATGATCACCGTGACGACCGGCTTCCCGCTGCGGCGGGCGGCGGCCATCAGTTCGCTCTGCGACCCCTTTAGGTCGAGGTCGGCCAGGCAGTGGGCTTCGCCCGAGAGAATGGCCTCCTCGCCGATGAAGAGCAGGATGGCGTCGTATCGGGAGGCTTCGGTCGTGAAGGCGGCGAGCTGTGCCGGCGAGAGTCTCTGGCGGCTGTAGTCGGCCACGGCGTCGAAGCCGATACGCAGCCGGTCACCGTATTGGGCGCGGATGGCGGCCAGCGGTGTCACAGTGTGCGATGGCTCGCCGTCGAAGGTCCACGTGCCTAGCTGTTCGGCCGGAGCATCGGCCAACGGTCCGGCTACCAGCACGCTGCGCAGCTTCGAGGCGTCGAGCGGCAGCAGATCACCCTCGTTGCGGAGCAGTACGGCCGACTCCTCGGCACAGCGGCGTGCGGCGGCAAGGTTCTCCTCGGTGTAGGTGACCCGAGCGATGCGGGCCGTGTCGATGTAGGGGTTGTCGAAGAGTCCGAGGCGGAACTTCACGCGCAGAATGTTGCGCACGGCGTCGTCCAGCTGCTTCTCGTCGACCTCGCCTGCCTCGATCAGCTCCTTGAGGTGCTGCGCGTAGACGTGTGACATCATGTCCATGTCGACCCCCGCAGCGATGGCTTTCCGTGCGGCATCGCGCGTGTCGGCGGCAAAACCGTGGGTGACCATCTCGCCGGCCGAGTTCCAGTCGGTCACCACCATGCCGTCGTATCCCCACTCGTTGCGCAGCAGGTCGGTGAGCAGCCACTTGTTGCCCGTCGAGGGGATGCCGTCGTTGTCGTTGAACGAGGTCATCACCGTCATGGCTCCGCTCTGCAGGGCCGAGCGGAAGGGCGGCAGGTAGATGTTGCGCAGCTGGCGTTCGGTGAGCGACGTCGAGTTGTAGTCGCGGCCGCCCTCGCTGGCCCCGTAGCCGACGAAGTGTTTGGCACAGGCGGCCACCGACGTCGGGTCATCGGCCCCTCCACCCTGATAGCCGCGCACCATGGCAGCACCCATCGCCTCGGTCAGGCAGGGATCCTCGCCCGACGATTCGGCGATACGCCCCCAGCGTGGGTCGCGCGAGATGTCGAGCATCGGTGAGAAGGTCCAGCGCACTCCGGCCGCCGAGGCCTCGACGGCGGCGATACGTGCCCCCTGTTCGATCAGTTCGGGGTCGAATGTGGCGGCCTGTCCGAGCGGAATGGGGAAGACGGTGCGGTAGCCGTGGATGACGTCGCGGGCGATCAGCAGCGGAATGCCCAGGCGGCTCTGCTCGACGGCGGCGCGCTGCAGCGTGTTGACGTCGGCCGGATCGATCACGTTGAGCAGCGAACCGATCTCGCCGCGGCTGATCGCGGCGCAGAGTTCTTCTGTCGTGCCGTAGAGGGTGAGTTGATTGGTTTGGCCGATTTTTTCCTCGATCGTCATGCGGGAGAGCAGTTCGTCGATGCGATTTTCGATTTGTCGGTCGGTCGCGTCGGAGGATGCCGAATCGGTTTGGCAGGCCATCATGAACAGGACGCTGCCCATAATAAGTAGGCGTTGAATCATCGTTTGAGGCTGGTTTTTTCGCTACTATAAAATTATCGGAAAAGCTCGCCTTGAACAATCGAGTACAGCGAATAAGTGGATGCACGGAGACCGGAGGTGGATATCAACCGATTGATTTGCAGCAGATCTTCTCAGACATACTTGTATCCAAAAAGTGGATCGTTGTGGGGCAGTTCCCAATGGAAAAGCCCCGATTCCGGCCTCAGAGGCGCGAATCGGGGCAAGGTCTGACGGCCGGTAAATCCGGGAGCATCGCTACTTGTCCGACGGTTGTTGCGAACGGTTGTGTTTTTCGCCCGAGAATGAGCCGATCTTTTTGACGCACTCCTCGAATTCGGCTCTCGACACGCAGGCGTTTCCCTTCACCTTGGCCCGGTAATTATAGATCGTGTTGACCGAATAGCGCAGCAGGGCCGCTATCTTTGACGAGTCGGTGATTCCGAGCCGTATCAGTGCGAAGATCCGCAATTCGGTGTTGAGTGCACCGTTGCGGGGCTCGATGCGGGCTTCGGGTTGCAGCAGCGAGTTGAACTCCTCGACAAAGTTGGGATAGAGGCGCAGGAAAACCTCGTCGAAGGTGTTGTAAAACTCCTCGACGAGCTGGTCGATCTCCCTGGGCGAATTGATGTCGCGCAGCAGCTCCTTGGCCGACCCCGAGGTCAGCCGTTTGCGGATCTGGTTGCGGTACTCCTTGAAGCGGTCGATGTTGTTCGAGCAGATGCTCAGGAATACGCCGATGTACACCTCCTTGACGGCATTCGATTCGCGCAGTTCGTTGTTCAGGGTCGTTTTGCTCTCGTTCAGTTCGGAGAGTTCGCGGATGTATTCGTTCATACGCAGGTTGCTTGCCTGGAGTTCGCGCCGAAGCTCCTCGGAGCGGCGTTTTCGGCGGATCTCCACAACGGCGATGAAGCAGGCGAATAGGAAGAGTACCAGTGCGGCAATGCCGAGACCCGTGCTGAGTCGGATCTGGCGGGTCTTCTGGGCGAGATACGAGGCTTCGATACGGGGCAGGACGGTGGCTATCTGCCAGGGGCGCAGCCGGGCGTTGTAGAATTGAGCGTCGGCCATCGAGACCCGCAGATAGAGGAAGGCGCGTTCGACATCGTTCTGCGAAGAGAAGAGAATTTGGGAGAGCAGACACAAGGAGGCGTTGTCGCGTGTGGCCGACTGCAGGTCGGCCGAGGCGGAGCGGGCCAGCCAGCAGATCTGTTCGTCGGCGTGCTGGAGGAATCCTTCGATCAGCGCCTTCGTGTAGGCATATTCGGCAAAGGTGTGCGACGACGGGGACTTGTCTGCCAGGAGTCGGTCGACGACCTTGCCGGCCTCGGCATACCGCTGCTCCTTCATGAGTTTTTCGATCAGATATTTCTGGAAGGTCTCCGATTCGGGCGGATAGGAGTCGAGGACGCGAGCCAGATAGTAGTCTCTGGAGGCGGAGGCCTCAAGGACCATCTCGGGGTTGGTGAAGTATTCGACGGCGGCGTTGCAGAAGCGCAGCCGCGTGATGTAATAGTCGCCCAGGACGGAGCCGGCAAGTTCTGCGGTGTCGATCTGACGGTCGAGCAGATTGGCGGCTTCGAGGTAGTATCCGGCCGTGGTGTAGAGGTTGGCGATTTTGAGACGGGTTTCGTTGATGCGTGTCGGATCGTTGATGCGAGTTGCCAGTTCGAGATTATCCCGCAGCCAGTAGAGGGTCGAGTCGAACTGATAGGTGAAATAGGTGTCTGCCAGCAGCGACTGCAGGTTGTACATCTGGTCGAGGTTGTCCGTTTTGCTGTCGATCAGATGCTCAAGTTGCTGAATTCTGCCCAATTTCAGATCGATGAAACTCTTCTGCCGATCGATGATTTGATCCAGTTCGAGCAATTCGGCGCGGACCTTTTCGGGTTGAAGAGCCCATATTTGAAGCGGAAAAGCCAGTCCGGAGGCGAGGAACAAAAGGAGCGTTCGCATAGAGGCGGGTTTTAGAGTCCGATTAGAGGCAATTATACAACAAAAGTATCAAATTAAACCGAAAGATAAAATAGTTGGACCGATTTGTTAGGACCTGTTCATAAAATAGAACAGAAGCATATAGGTCGGCGGACATGTAATTTTTAGGGCTACCTTTAAGGAGGCAAGTGCTTTTGTAATTTCCCAGGTTACCCCGTTGGATCGCAGGATCGGGTAGTTATATGTTATGCGTCTGTCATGTGCCATGAGCCCGAAACGGCTGTCGGAAGAGATCGCACGACGGAGTCCGGGCATCTTGTTGAGTTCGCGGCGGAGAAGCACCCCAAATGAATCTGGCCGCTCCGCAAAGCGGCCAGATATTTGGCGAGGATTGCCTCCGTTTTATATGAAGTCACAGTCTATTCCATACGGTGATTACTCTTTAATCATTACGGATCTACGTCTGCATTCCGACTGTTAATCTTTTGATGCGTACGATGGGTTTTAGGCATAAATAAGAAGGACAGCACCAGTACTAATGCTGCCCTTTTTGACGTGTCGTAGGAGTTTCATTTCATCACACCAGCATTGGTGCCTGAATTTCGAAGGATTTGACGGCGGCTTTTATTTGTCAATCGCAGATTGGCAATTTATAAGATTATTGTAGCTTGCTTTCTGTTGACGCTTACATGCGGTTAGTGAGGTCCTTGACCATCTCGCCGTCGAAGAGGTGCAGCACGCGGTGGGCAAAGGTCAAGTCGTACTATGATTGGGTCACCATGATCACGGTCGTCCCCTCGCGATTCAATTCCGTGAGGAGATCCATCACCTCGCGGCCGTTCTTCGAGTCGAGATTACCGATGGGCTCGTCGGCGAGGATCAGCTTCGGGTTCGACATTACGGCGTGGGCGTGGGCGATGGCCACACGCTACTGCTGAAATTCTCGGGCGTCGACCAACCTCATTTAAGCTCTCTTTCTGGGCAAGAACTGAGGTAATTTGGGAAGTTTTCAAGGTTGTTAATGTCTCTGCAATTACTCCCCAAATAAGCCCGATAAATGGAGTGCAATCCTCTTTTCCTCCGATGATGGCAATTGTTTGGTAATATTTACGTGTCCCCGTAACGGGTTTACCAGCGCATCTTTTGCATAAAAGAATGGGCGTTAATTCCCGTCAAAACATGACAATAATTGACTGAATTTCATGGAATCGAGCGTAGTAGGAAGCGTAATTCCATCGTTTTACGTTGCTTTCGTGTAAGAAGAGAGGGGCGTGTCAAGGCCTCGATTTGTGATGGAACAAGCCATTGAATGTTCGCCATATCTCGCGATTACAATCAGAAAACTGGCGTGTTTTTTCATCCGAGAATCGGTCCCCATTTGTCGGAGCAGCCTTTGAAAGTCTGCTCCTTTTTTTGCCCGTAGGACGCAATTATGCCTTCCAAGGTCCCCATTTTTGAACGAAGGGTGCCGGAAACCCTTCGGCGGTTAAAATCCGGTCTCGGCGCACGGGGTGCCCGGTAAAAAGCGACGACTTCGGAGGAGCTCCCCCCCTTGCGGGCAAGCTGTTTTCTGTTACGAAATCTATTTCGCGTAACTGAAAACACAGCTTGCCGGGGGCAAAACATATAATGTTTCTGACCCCCCCCAAAAACGGGTCGAATATCACGTCCCGTTCCCACTTGTTCGCCGGCCAATCTGAAGAGGCGAACCATCCGTTCCCGAAGCCGACATCGGGAACAAAATTGCCTTGAAATGGGATGAATAAATCTTGAGCTCAAACCATCATGAGATAGTGATGCCAGGAAATCAATACGGATTGAAGTCTTGGCGTCTTGATCTCCAGACGTCAAGAACCCCTGATGTCCCGAAATCATGAACTCTTGGACTCGTGAGCTACAGAGGTCAAGAACTCCAGATCTCAAGAGTTCTTGATGCCAGGACTTCAAGAAGTTTTGAAATCTGGAACTCAGTTCCTGTTGAGGTCTTGGACTCATGGCTTCTTGATTTCCTGAAGCCATGTTCTCTTGGCCTCAAGAGCCCTTGATGTCTTGTTTCCCTGAGTTCATGATACCATGATCTCTCGATCTCCTGTTTTATTGATCTGTTGATGTCAGTAGGCCCCTTTATGTTGGGAAGCAAAAACATTAGGACGTTCTAATGTCCTCCTTATCGAGGTTACTATGGCGTATGGTTCTACGCCTCGAAAATCAATTGAAATACTCTGTTTGGGCTTGCTACCGACGCCAACCTGTGCCACACCGACGCCAACCACTGCCATAGAGCGCAGATGGTGGAGAAAACGCCTCCGTTGCCCCTATATTCGCTCCCGAAACCTTAAAAGCCAATCATTATGCAAGAGCAGAAGAATGAACCTCGGGGTGACAACCAAACGGTGTCCCTCGACTCCGGGACTTTATCGAGAAAAGTCTCCAACTACGAGCGTCTCTTCCTGCTGCCGGTCAAGACCGCGGCTCTCCACGGCAAGGCCATTTATGTTCGTCCGGAGTTTCACCAACGGATCCAGCGAATCGTGCGACTCCTCGACAACGGCAAAATCTCGATGTACAGCTATCTGGACCGCGTGCTGGAACACCACTTCGCAACCTTCGACGAGGAAATCACGGCTTGGTGCCGCAACCGGATCCAGACTCTTTCCCGGGATCTTAAAACGACACTGCCATGGGAATAGTCAATGTGGAATCCCGGACCTTCGAGCGGATGCTCGCGCGGTTCGAGGAGTTCGCCCGACGGATGGACGCGCTCTGCCATGCGCACCGTATCGGCGAGTCGGATCCGTGGCTGGACAACCAGCAGGTCTGCCAGTTGTTGAATATCTCCAAACGGACGTTGCAGACCCTTCGCAGCAACGGGTCGCTCTCCTATACGCAGATCAACCACAAGATCTACTACCGAACCGAAGATGTGCGGTCGTTCCTTGTGGTGCTGGAGGCACGGCGCAAGCACGAACAGAGGCGCAGAAACGGAGTATAAACAGTGGAATCCGATCGTGATACTCGTGGTGGTGTCGGGCCGGATCTCGCATCAAACAGACGAAAAATGGGCAATGAATTGATTACGGAGCATGACGAGCGGATCCGCTCGTACTTCCAGGCGCTGGAGCGTCTTTCCAAGGCGTTGGAGACGTTGTTCTCGAAGCGTAAGTCTTCGTTGGACGGCGAGAGCTTCTATACGGACGAGGAGCTTTCGCAGCGGCTGAAGATCAGCCGCCGGAGTTTGCAGGATTATCGCAACCAGGGACGGATTTCCTACATCAAGTTGGGCGGCAAGATTCTCTACCGCTCCTCGGATGTCGAGCGGATGTTGGAGGAGGGGTATCGCAACGAGTTTCGGTAGACAAGGGGAAGAACGAGGCTGCAAGACCGCACAGACAGAAGGCAGAAAGGGAACACGAGCAACCGACCCTCACGATGCAGCCGTTCATGGTTTTTCTCCTTTTCATCGGTAGCATCTTCCCAAACGGGCCGGAGCGAATACGACAACCTTTTTCCCGGGGGCTCCATCTGCGGAGACTTCTCCCGGGGAAAACCCTCGGGGCATGAGGTTGGCATTTCGCTCCGGCCCATTACCTTGCTGCCGGATGAAAAGGAGCCGGGACAAAAACAACGGCCGGTCTCGGGATCTTCGGGAGCCGGCCGTCGTCGGGAAGTCGCTACACCTTGGCCGGAGATTCGCCCTGCCGCCGTGCACGGCGGCGGATCAGGCGGTCCATATCCTCGGAGATCTTCTGCTCGGTGATCTGTGCGTAGCCCTGGGTGGTGGAGATGTTCGCATGGCCCATCATCTTGGCGATGCTCTCGATGGAAAGCCCGGCGGAAATAGCCAACGTGCCGAAGCTGTGGCGGCTTTGGTGGTATGAGAGGTTCTCCCGGATGCCGACGATGATGCCCAGCTGGTGGATGTCAAACCAGATTCCGTCGCGCGGTCCCAGCGGGAAGACCGGCTGCGTGTCGTCCGTCCGGTTGTAGAGAGAGAGGATCTGCTCGGCGATGGGATGCAGCGGGATGAAGGCCTCGATGCGGGTCTTGCCCCGCTGCTTGCGGATGTAGCTCCGACCCTCGGCGGTCTGTCCGATGTGGCGCGGGTAGAGCGACTGCATGTCCGCATAGGCAAGTCCCGTCAGGCAGGAGAAGAGAAACATCCGGCGGATCAGCTCCAGCCGCGGATCCGCCTGCGGGTGTGTCAGCAGGCGTTGCAGATCCTCGCGGCTGATGGCCCGATGGCGCGGCGGGACTTTCTTCTCGTAAGGAAGATCCTCCAGCGGGTTGCATCGCAGGATCTCCCGGTCGACGGCGATATAGGCCAGTCGGTTGAGCCAGGTCAGGCTGCGATTGACGTAGGAGGGACTGCGTTGCTGCGAGCTCTTCAGGTAGAGTTTGAAGGCCTGCCCGAATGCCTCGGTCAGATCCCGCAGCGGAAGATCCTCCTCGCCGCGGCTTTGCAGGAAGCGCCGCAGGTTGCCCTGCATGAGGCGCGACTCCCGCCACGTGGAGGTCGAGCCGATCCGTTCGGCACGGCGCGCCAGCCGCTCGAGTTCCGCCTCGCCCGTTGCCAGCAGGGTCGTCGGAACCGGATGGCGCCCGACAAGCCGCTCCTTCAGCATCGCGGCGCTCACCACGCCCTGCTCCTCCAGCATCTGTTCGTAAGTGCGGACAACCCGCAGGCGAAAGGCTTTCAGTTGGTTGTTCTCCCGGGGTGAAAGGATCTCCCCGCGGCGGGGATCCCACATCTCGGGCCGGCAATAGAGGCCCGTTGTCAGCACGGCACGCTTGCCGTCGATACTCAACCGGCACCAGACGGCCGTCGTGCCGTCCGCCCGGACCTTCTGGCGATCGATATAACAGAAGACTCGAAAGGTACTTCGCATGGTAGAAAGGATTTGAACGATGAATAGACGGGTTTACAGGATGAGTTTCAGGTCGCTCGTGGCGGCGATCAGCCGGTCCATATCCTCGAAGAGTTTCCGGGGCGTGACGCGTGCATAGATCTGCGTGGTCTGGATGTTGCTGTGGCCCAGCATCCGGCTGATGGTCTCGATCGGAACCCCTTCATCGAGGGTAATGAGGCTGGCGAAGCTGTGCCGCCCGGCGTGGTAGGTCAGCGCCTCCGGAATACCGGTCAGGCCCCGAAGTCCCTTCATGTTGGCCTTTACTACGTCGGCCGACTGGTGCGGGAAAAGTGTCTCCCGCTCCGCATCGCGGTATTTGTCGAGCAGGGCCAGTGCCTCGGGAAGCAGTTTCACACGGGCCTGGTAGTCGGTCTTCTTCCGCCGGTATTTGAGCCACAGGGCGCCCGATTCGTCCGTGTAGAGGTTCTCCCCGGTCAGGCGCGAGACGTCCGCATAGGAGGTGCCCGTATAGCAGGCGAAGAGAAAGAGGTCGCGACTCAGCGAGAGCGACCGTCGCTGTGCGGGAATATCCAGATCGCGGATCTTCTCGAAGCTGGCGCGGCTCAATGCCTTGGGTGTCGTCGCCACC